>CAZTGN010000162.1:0-2815 GCA_964613275.1 uncultured Conexibacter sp.
GCGGGGGGCGGCCGCTCCGCCCCCCGCGCCCACTCCGGCCGGCGCCCCCGGGTGGGGGACCGGATTCCGGTTCCGCCTCCGGGGGGCCGGCGGTCGTTCGTCAGGATGCGGCTGCCCACGACCGCCGAACCGGAGGCCGGCCCGCTTGATCCTCATCATCGCCGCAATCGCTCTCGCCACCGCCGCCGGCATCGCGGCGGAGCGCCGCTGGCCCGAGCGTGCCGGACACGACTCGCGGCGGGCGCTGATCTGGATCCTCTACCTGGTCCTGCCGCCGGTCACGTTCTTCAACCTCGTCCACGTCTCCTTCGACGCCGACCTCGGCGGCGGCATCGCGCTGGCCTGGATCGCGACCGCGCTCGCCGCCGGCGTCGTCTGGCTGATCGGCGCCCGCGTCCTCGACCTCGCCCGCCCCGAGGTCGGCGCCGCGATCGCCTGCACCCTGGTCGCAAACACCGCCTACCTCGGCTATCCGCTGACGATCGCCCTGCTCGGCAGCGACCAGCTCGGCGAGGCGGTCGCCTTCGACGTCGCCGTCGGCGCCCCGGCGCTCCTGATCGGCGCCTTCTCGGCCGGCGCCGCCTTCGGGACCAGGGCCGGGGTGGGAGCGCGGCAGCGCACCGGCGCCTTCTTCGCCCGCAACCTGCCCCTCTACGCGGCGATCCTCGCCCTGCTCGCGCCCGCCTCGCTGGCCCCCGACGTGCTGGTGGACATCTCGCGGGTGATCGTCATCGCGATCCTGCCGGTGGGGTTCTTCGCGGTCGGGGCGGCGCTGATGGAGGACGCCGGCGCCGCCGGGCTGCGGCTACCGCCGCCCCTGACCCGCTCGACCGCGCTGGTGATCGGGGGCAAGCTCGTCCTCCTCCCCGCCCTGCTCTACCTGCTGGCGCTGCCGCTGATCGACCTCCCCGATACCTACCTGCTGATGGCACTGATGCCGAGCGGGCTCAACTCGATGATCGTCGCCCACGCCTACGGGCTCGACCTCGCGACGACCGCCGAGGCGGTGACCTGGACGACCGCGATCGTCGTCGTGGTCGCCCTCGTCGCGAGCCTGCTCTGACGCTAGCCCGGGGCCCGCGCGGTGCCGCGGGCTCCGCGCAGCATCGCGACGAGCAGGGCGATCGGGGCGAGCACCATGAGCAGGAGGGAGATCGCCTCGGCGATCGCGTCGCCGGTCGAGATGCCGTCGAGGTTGAACAGGTGGTAGGTCGTGTGCGGGACCGAGAAGGCGAGGAAGGAGACGAGCGCGACGAGGACCAGCCGCCGGTCGAGCCAGATCGCGGCGGCGGCGAGGAGGACCGCGGTCGCGAGGAACAGCCCGCCGACGTCGCGGACCAGGTGCTCGCTGTAGGCGGGCAGCGCCTCGACCCAGCCGCGTCCGGCCGGGAAGTCCTCGTAGAAGGAGCGCGGCGCGAGCAGCGCGTAGAAGCCGTTCACCGTCTGCACCGCGGCGAGCACGCCGAGGACCGCCCGGAACGCGGCCCGCGGTGCTCCGAGCGGAGCCGCGCTCATTCCCGCTGCTTGCGCTTGCGCCTGCGCGGGGGGCTGCCGGCCGGCAGCTCGGGCTCGACCTCGGTCGCGGTCCCCTCGAAGTCGGCCGGCTCGGCCGGCTCGGACTCGCTCGCCGGAGGCGCCGATCGCGAGTCGGGCCACGGCGCGGCGACCCCGCGCTCCCAGGCGGGGAGCGGCCCGCCCGGCCACTTGCCGCGCGGCTGCAGCCCGACCTGGAGGAACCAGACCAGAATCCCGAAGAGGCCGAGCGGGCCGAGGAACATCGAGAGGAGGAAGGCCACTCCGAACGCCATGCCGAGCGTCCCCCAGAACCGCGTTTGCAGGCCGATGCGCATCGCCTGCAGCGACGTGTAGATCACCCCGGCCGCGAACGCGAGCACTCCGGCCAAGCCCATGAAGAGCCCGATCTGCAGGACCGACGAGTCGCTGATCATCTGCTTCGCGACCTCGACGGCCTCGTCGCCGCTGGTCGTCCCCGCGGCAGCGAAGTCCGACGCCGCCGAGTCGTAGCCGACCGTCGTCAGCACGTTCGAGACGAGGATCAGGGCGGGCCCGACCACCGCCAACGGCTTGTAGACGGGGGCGACCGCGGGGTTGCGCCGCTGGACGGCCGTGAACAGGAATCGGAGCGTCAGGCCGAGCAGTACGAAGCCGAGCCCGCTGATGATGGCGCCGGCGAGGATCTGGCCGAACGCATCGGACCGCTCGAGGAGCTGCTCCGCCTCGTCGGCATCGACCGTCAGCCCGGACGCCTGAACGACGTTCCCCGCGAGGACGGCGAAGATCCCGACGACCGTGCCGATCGCGATCGCCAGGGAGCGCCCGGTCTCCTGAGCAACGACTTCTTCATTGCGTTCGTCCACGGTCACGGCTGCGGGGCGCTCATCTTAGGCGTGCAGCCCCGCTCGCCGCCGCGCCGGGGTCAGGCACCACGGTCGGGGGAGGCGGACCGGGCCGGCAGGCCGCCGTCGCCCTCGTAGCCGGGCTCGCCCGGGAGCGGCACCCGCCCGCCGCTGCGGATCGGGTAGTAGTCGTCGTCGGCCGGCTCGGCGATGCGGCTGATCCGGTCGCCGGCCGCGAGGACGAGATCGAGGAACGGCGCCGCGAGGCCGATCAGCGACTCGATCCGGTCGCGGTTGGCGATCTGTGCGCGCGTCAGCGGGGCCACGGGCGCTTCAAGGTAGCCGACGGGAAGCCGGGCGGTGGGCCGGCGGCCCCCCGTCTCGATCTAGCATCCGGCGGTGATGGGCGCAGCCGGGGCGAAGCGGGACCGCGAGGTCGCAGTCGAGGAGCAGCGGGA
>CAZTGN010000162.1:2825-6281 GCA_964613275.1 uncultured Conexibacter sp.
CAGCGGGACGCGCACTACCCGTGCCCGGCCTGCGGCTCGCCCCTCTACGGCTGGACCGCCGCCCACGATCCGATCGACCGTGGCCGCAAGATCGTCCTCGACCGCTGCGAGGAGTGCGGCCTGGTCGTCACCCGCGGTCCCGACCCGCCCGATGCCGACGCCGAGCTCGACGAGCTGATCTCCGACGCGGGAGGGCCGCTCGAGATCGTCGCGCCGAACCGGCGCAGCTGGCAGGGTGTCCTCGGCGGGGCGCAGTGGGCGGGGCTCGAGCCGGAGCTGCGGCGCCTGCACCTGACGCCGGGGGCGCTGCGGCTGCTGCTCGGCCGGCGCGGCCTCGAGGCCGGCGAGATCGGGACGCCGTTCCGGAACCGTGCCTTCGGGCTCATGTGGCAGACCCTGGTCAACGCGTTCACCTACCGCGACAACTTCTTCCGCAACCGGCGGGCGGGGCGCCTGCCGGAGCCGGAGAGCGGGCGCGACCGCTTCCTCTACGGCCTCGACTGGCTGGTCAGCGTCCTCGTCGCCGTGCCGGCGGCGATCTTCGCTCTCCCGCTGGAGCTGCTCGCGACCGTCTTCGCCCGCGGCGGCATCCTCACCGCGACCGCGCGCCCCGTGCCCTCGGCCGGGCAGTCGCCCGCTCGCAGCGATTGACGCCGGGCGAAGGGCGAGCTCGCCGGCGCGGGCCAACCGCGTGCCCCGCCCCACGCGAGCGTCACCGATCCGCGTCGAACGAGAGTCGGCGCGGCGCGCCGGGCGTTCGCTGATCGATCACGACCGCCGACCGGGAATCCCTATCCTGTCGGGCATGGAAGGCGGCTTCGGAATGTTCGGCGATCCCGACGAGCTCCAGGCCCGGCTCGGCGAGCTGGCCGAGTCGATGCAGGGGGCGCAGAAGGTCGCGTTCGCCGACCAGGCGATCCAGCTCGCGGTGTCGATGACCGTCGCCGCGATCGGCCGGATCGAGCTCAGCGGCAATCCCGACGAGCAGGCGAGCCAGGTCCGCGACGTGATCCGGATGATCTTCCCGGAGGCGGTGACGCTCGTAACCGAGGCCCGCCAGGGCCTGTCCTGACGCCCTGACGTTCCCGGAGGGAGGGCCGCCGCCCGGCGCCCCCGGCCGGCTCACCCCCGACCGCGTCCTCGGCCGTCTCGGCCCCGGCGCCCCCGGCCGGCGAGCCGTCCCCGTCAGGCCGCCGACCCCGACCTCCGCGCGCCCGTCAGGCCGCCGACTACGACCCCGCGCAGCCGTCAGGCGGCGAAACGGGCTTCGGCTCTGGCGCGTCGCTTCGCGGCCTCGACCTCGCGGTCCTTCGGCGGCGCGTTCGTCACGAGCCCGTCGAGCAGCCGCTCGGTCGCCGCGGCGACCTCGGCGACCGCCCGGTCGAAGGCCTCGGCGTTCGCCTTCGACGGCTTCGTCGATCCGCTGACCTTGCGCACGTATTGGAGGGACGCGTCGTGGACCTCCTCGCTCGTCGCCGGCGGCTCGAAGTTGTGGAGTTGTCTGATGTTCCTGCACATGCGCCGATCCTAGCTCGGCCGGGTCGGATGCGGACTCGTGTCCGGTTCGATCCGAAGAAGTCACGCTCCGACACCCACACGTACGAGGCCGGCGCCTACGTTGGGGCGATGGATCGGGAGCGGGGATCGGCGAGCGTCGAGCACGCGGCGCTCGTGCTGCTGGCGGCGCTCGTCGCCGGCGCGGTCGTCGCGCTCGTCCTCGGCGGTCCCGAGCGTCGCGACGGCGCGCTCGCGAGCGCGATCGCGTTCAAGCAGGGCTGCGCCGTCCGCTACCCGGATCCGTGCTGGCAGGATCCGCTCACCGAGGCCTACGGCCGGGCGCTCGCGGGGGCGGTGCGGGCGTTCGCGCCGGCGCCGGAGGCGCGAGTCGGGCCCGGCGGCGTCGGCCTCGTCGGCGTCGACTACCGCCGCTGCCGGCAGCCGAGCTGCGCGATCGCGGCGGACGGGCGCCTGACGACCTCGAACCGCCTCATCACCGCCTTCACGGCGGTCCGCGACGAGCGGCGCGGCGCCGGCACGGTGGCGATCGACTACTGGATCTACCGGCCGACGATCGGCTGGGAGCGGATCCGCCGCACGGTCGACGGCGCCGCGATCGCCGTCCACGCGAAGACGCCGCTGCTCGAGTCGGCCAGCCCGGCGCTGGTGCCGCTCGTGACCCTGCGCGGCCGCGACGACGCCCGCTTCGCCGCCGCTGAGGAGCCGCCGTGGCGAAACCTGATCGAGAGCCGCTGGGGGCGCTGAGGCGGTGGGGCAGCTACCAGACTGCGTCCTGGTGCTCCATCACGCCGATCCCCTCGGTCAGCTCGATCCCGTCGAGTGAGCCGCTGAAGCGGCCGAACGGCTGCCGGTAGCTGTAGCGGAGGACGAGGCTGCGCTGCTCGGCGCTGCGCTCGGCGTCGGCCGCGAAGCCGAGGCGGGAGCCGTTGGCGAAACGGACCCCCTCGAGCCCGTCGAACTCGACCCGGCCGGGCTCGCGTGGCTCGTCTTCGCCCTCGATCCAGATCGATCGCTCGCTGCCGGCCTCGGGGTCGTTGACGCCGGCGACGAGGTTCCAGGCGAGCTTGCGGCCGTCGGCGGCGGTCCCGACCCCGGCCGACCAGCTCCACTCGGTATGCCGGGGGTGGTAGCCGGCGGACTCGTCCTCGATCCCGCGCAGCGTCTCGCGGATCCGGCCGCGCTCGCCGAGGTCGAGGTCGAGGTCGATCGAGGACGGGCGCTTGCGCGTCCAGACGTAGCCGCCGTCGCCGTTCGGGCAGACCGACTCCGCCCAGACGCCGGTCTCGGCGAAGGTGAGCTTCGCGGTCGCCTCGTCGGCGTCGATCCGTGTCCTCAGCTGCTCGCCGGAGACCCCGAGCCGCCAGATCTCGCCACCTGCCCGCTCGGTCCAGACCTCGCCGCGCTGGGCGGGGAGGATCCGCCTCGTGTTCTCGATCACCTCGCCGCTGCGGCGGTCGAGGATCGCCCAGAACGTCTGCCCGAACGGACCGACGCGGACGCTCGCCGCGCAGACCATCACCTGCTCGCCGAAGGCGCCGACGTAGCGCCAGCGCTTGCGCCAGGTGCCCGAATAGCGGACGGGCATCTTCGCGGGCGGGATCGGCAGGTCGGGTCGATCCTCGGTCGGGCCCCGCCACGGCAGCGAGCCCAGCGCGCTCCAGTGCTTGGCCACGCGGAAACCCTAGAGGCCGCACGCCGCCCCCGCCAGCGCTGGGCGGCGTGTTGCGGCACGGGCCTCAGCCAGTCGGGACCGGCGGCGCTACGCGATCGTCGCGATCGGGTCGCCGGCGTTGATCGACGCGCCGACCTCGACGGCGAGCGAGGTGACCCTGCCGGCCTTGTGGGCGGTGATCTCGTTCTCCATCTTCATCGCCTCGATGACGACGATCAGCGCCCCCTCCTCGACCTCGTCGCCCTCGGCGACCTCGACCTTGAAGA
>CAZTGN010000163.1:0-6196 GCA_964613275.1 uncultured Conexibacter sp.
CTGCCACGCCACGCCGGCCGCGTCACCCGATCGTCACTCCTCCGGCACTCGCCAGGCCGACGCGCGAGGTCCTGGGACAGATCCTGAGCGCGCGGACGCCGGATCGCCGCATTTTCCGGACGCGGAGCGGTCCCGCCCCGTCGGACCGGCTGCCTACAATCTCCATTCGCAGTCGACAGAGGGAGCGCCGCCAGTTGGAAGTCGAGATCGGACGGGGTAAGAAGGGGCGACGGGCCTACGGGTTCGACGACATCGCAATCGTGCCCTCGCGGCGGACCCGCGACCCCGACGACATCGACATCACCTGGAACCTCGGCCCCTACCGCTTCGAGCTGCCGTTGCTCGCCTCGGCGATGGACGGCGTCGTCAGCCCCGCCACCGCGGTCCTGATCAACCGGCTCGGCGGGCTCGGCGTCATCAACCTGGAGGGGATCTGGTCCCGTTACGAGAACGCCGACGAGCAGCTCGCCCGGATCGCGGCGGCGCCGCCGCAGCAGTCGACGCAGCTGATGCAGGAGATCTACGACGAGCCCGTCAAGCCGGAGCTGATCGCCCGGCGGGTCGAGGAGATCAAGGCCGAGGGGGCCGTCTGCGCCGGGTCGCTGACCCCGCAGAAGGTCGGCGAGTACCACGAGGTCGCGCTCGAGGCCGGCCTCGACATCCTCGTCGTCCAGGGGACGGTGATCTCGGCCGAGCACGTCTCCTCGACCGCGGAGCCGCTCAACCTGAAGGAGTTCATCGCCAGCGCCCCCGTTCCCTGTGTCGTCGGCGGCTGCGCCTCCTACTCGACCGGCCTGCACCTGATGCGGACCGGCGCGGTCGGCGTCCTCGTCGGGGTCGGACCCGGCGCCGCCTGCACCACGCGCGGCGTCCTCGGGATCGGCGTTCCGCAGGCAACCGCGATCGCCGACGTCGCCGCCGCCCGCTCCCAGCACATGCTCGAGACCGGGCAGTACTGCAACGTGATCGCCGACGGCGGCATGCGCACCGGCGGCGACGTCTCGAAGGCCGTCGCCTGCGGCGCCGATGCGGTCATGATCGGCTCGCCCCTGGCCCGGGCCGAGGAAGCGCCCGGCCGCGGCTACCACTGGGGGATGGCGACCTTCCATCCGTCGCTGCCCCGCGGCACCCGCGTGACCACGACCCAGGACGGCAGCCTCGAGCAGATCCTGCTCGGTCCGGCGAACGAGAACGACGGCACCTTCAACCTGATCGGGGCGCTGCGGACCTCGATGGCGACGACCGGGTACGAGGACATCCCCTCCTTCCATCGCGCCGAGGTGATGGTCGCTCCGGCACTGCAGACGGAGGGCAAGCAGCTCCAGCGCAGCCAATCGGTCGGCATGGGCTCCAACGGCAGGTCGGCGGTCGCGAACGCCGTCGCGGTCTCCGACGACTAGAGATGACTGATCCCGAACCCCCGCACACCCGGATGATCCGCCCGGCACGGCGCGGCTCGTCGTCCTCGCCGGCTCGCGGTCTTCAAGGCCGCTTCGCCTCCTGCGTCCTCGATCCGCTTGGCCGGGCGAATCCCCGCGCGCGCCGGGATCCGGAATCAGTCATCTGGGGATGACCGAGGCCCTGTCCCCGGAACGCCCGATCGACGCGCCGGTCGTCGATCCCGCCGGAGGCGCGGCCGGGGCCGTCGGGCTCGGGCGCGAGGAGGTCCTCGTCCTCGACTTCGGCGGCCAGTACTCGCAGCTGATCGCCCGCCGCCTGCGTGAGTGCGGCGTCTTCGCGGAGCTTCTGCCCCACGACACCGATCTCGAGCGGATCCGGCTGCGGAGCCCGAAGGCGCTGGTCCTCTCCGGCGGCCCGGCATCGGTCTACGAGCCCGGGGCGCCGGCGCTCCGCACCGAGCTGCTCGAGCTCGGGATCCCGGTGCTCGGCATCTGCTACGGGATGCAGGTCATGGTCCAGGCGCTCGGCGGTCGTGTCGAGGCGGCCGAGCGGGGCGAGTTCGGGCGGACCGAGCTGGCGCTCGTCGACGAGGGCGGCCGCCTCATGGCCGGCCTGCCGGCCACCCAGCAGTGCTGGATGAGCCACCGCGACTGCGTCTACGAGCCGCCGCCCGGCTTCGGCGCCCTCGCATCGAGCCCGGGCTCGCCGGTCGCCGCCTGCGAGGACTCCGAGCGCGGCCTCTACGGAATCCAGTTCCATCCCGAGGTCGTGCACACCCCGCACGGGCAGGCGATCCTCGAGCGGTTCCTGCGCGAGATCGCCGGCTGCGAGGAGCACTGGTCGGCGGCATCGGTGATCGAGGAGCAGGTCGAACGGATCCGTGCCCAGGTCGGCGCCGGGGGCGTCATCTGCGGCCTCTCCGGCGGAGTCGACTCGGCGACCGCCGCGGCGCTCGTCCACGAGGCGGTCGGAGATCAGCTCACCTGCGTCCTGGTCGATCACGGCCTGCTCCGCAAGGGGGAGGCCGAGCAGGTCGTCGAGACCTTCCGCGAGGGGCTCGGGATCAGGCTCGTCCACGTCGACGCCCGCCGCCGGTTCCTCGACCGGCTCGCCGGCGTCGACGAGCCGGAGCGCAAGCGCAAGATCATCGGCGAGACGTTCATCCGCGTCTTCGAGGAGGAGGCGCGGAAGCTCCCCGACGTCAACTTCCTCGTCCAGGGCACGCTGTACTCGGACGTGATCGAGTCGGGCGGCGGCACCGGGGCGGCGACGATCAAGTCCCACCACAACGTCGGCGGCCTGCCCGAGGATCTCGATCTCGAGCTCGTCGAGCCGCTGCGGATGCTGTTCAAGGACGAGGTCCGCGCGGTCGCCTCCGAGCTCGGGCTCTCCGACCGGATGGTCTGGCGGCAGCCGTTCCCGGGCCCGGGCCTGGCGATCCGGATCGTCGGCGGCGAGGTCAACGAGGAGCGCCTCGAGATCCTCCGCGAGGCCGACGCCGTCCTCCAGGAGGAGGTCCGCGCCGCCGGCCTCTACCGCGACCTCTGGCAGTCGTTCTGCGTCCTCCCTGTCGTCCGCTCGGTCGGAGTGCAGGGCGACGGCCGCACCTACGCCTACCCGATCGTGATCCGCGCCGTCACCTCCGACGACGCGATGACCGCCGACTGGGCCCGCCTCCCCTACGACCTGCTCGAGCGCGCCTCGGGCCGGATCATCAACGAGGTCCCCGGCGTCAACCGCGTCGCGCTCGACATCTCGAGCAAGCCGCCGGCCACGATCGAGTGGGAGTGAGCTGGCCCGGCCGGGCCAGCGCCGTGCCGCCGATTCCGCCGGCGCGTTCGCGGGGTCACTTCCCGGTTTCGTGCCAATCGGTTCCGGTGGCTGGTCCCGGCCGGTGAGGCGTGCGGGCGCGGAGCCGTCCCCCGCCCCCCGCGGCGAACCACCCGACGCGGCCCTACGCGCCGGCCGTCACGACCACCCGTCCCACTTCTTCAGCGGGCGGGTCGGGTCGAGGGGGTGGCCGCCCTCGTACCAGCCGGGGGCCGACCAGAGCTCGAAGTGGAGGTGGCAGCCCTGGGCGTTGCCGGTGTCGCTCTCGCGGCCGATCGACTCGCCGGTCTTGACCCGGGACCCCTCCTTCGGGCGGCCGCGGCGCTCCAGGTGCATGTAGGCGTAGTCCTTGTCGGTCTTCTTGCCGTCGATCACGACGTAGTAGCCGGCCGAGGAGTGATAGGCGTTGACCTGGACCTTGCCGCCGCGGGCGGCGACGATCCTGGTCCCGCACTTCGCGAAGACGTCCTGACCCTGGTGGCCGCGGCCGGCGCCGAGGCCGTCGCCGTAACCGTGCTTGCCGCGGAGCGGGAACTTGTGGTCGTAGTAGGAGAACCCGGTCGCGTCGCTCGAGCCGCTCTCGTCGCCGAGCGCCGAGACCCTGAACTTGTAGTTGCCGTTGCGCGGCGGCCTGCCGCCCTCGCCGAGGCCGTCCCAGCTCACGGCCTGGTTGCTGTAGGGCTGCCGGTCGCGCTGCACCATCGAATCGATCGTCCTGCCGCTCTGCTTGGAGACGACGTCGATGCGGATGTCGGCCGGGCCGTCCGCCTCGAACAGGTAGTTGAGCTCGATGTCCTCGCGGCCGTCGAAGTAGGCGACGTTCGGGGTCGCCGCGACGCGTTCGACCGCGAAGCCGTCGACGGTGCGAATCGCGTCCTCGGGCCTTACCTCGAGCTCCCCCGGCGACGTCGCCTTGGTGCCGGAGCCGGTGACGACCGTGACGCGGCCGCTGGCCGCGCCGGTCGGGACCTTGGCGGTGACGGCGCCGGAGTCGACCGACCGCGGCGTGACCGCGATCCGGCCCTCGGCGCCCGGGAAGCGCACCTCGCTGATGTCGTCGAGCGCCTTCCCCGTCACCTCGATCCGGCCGGTCTCGGTCACCGTGCGCACGTCGAGGCAGCGCTGCTGGCAGACGACGTCCTTGACCTTCGGCGGGTCCGGCGTGCCGATGCCGCCGTCACCGGTGGCGACGGCGACCGAGGAGAGGACGGCGGCGAGCGTCGCGAAGGCGGCGAGGGCGATCGCCCTCGTCATCGTCGTTGGCGTGCGCGTGGCGCTCCGGCTCAAGTCCTCGTCTCTTTCGTTCGGGCCTACGGGGTTAGCTGTCGGGCTCGCGCGGAAAGAGCAGCGCTACCTGGCTGTGTCGCCTGGATTCGCCCCGTCGGCGCCGACTCCTGTGACGCCGTGCGGTTCCCCCGCCCCCCGGCGCGGTGCGACCGGGGATTCGGCAGGTCCTTTGCGGGCGGCAGTATAGCCGCGACTGCGGCCACCCCCGCCTGCCGCGGCCGGCGGCAGTGGCTATCATCCCGCCGGCCGCGTGGGGCCCTGCCCGGGTCCGAGCGCGGCTGTTTCACGGAATGAAGACCTACGTAGCGACACCCGAGAACCGGACGCGCGACTGGTACGTCGTCGATGCCGAGGGCCAGACCCTCGGCCGACTGGCCACGCGGATCGCCAACGCGCTGCGGGGCAAGCGCAAGCCGCAGTACACACCCCACTGCGATGTCGGCGACTTCGTCATCGTCGTCAACGCGGACAAGATCGCGGTCAGCGGCGACAAGCTGAAGAGCAAGCGCTACTACCGCCACAGTGGCTACCCGGGCGGGATCCGCTCGCGCACGCTCGAGGAGATGCTCGATCGCCGGCCGGAGGAAGTGATCCGCCGCGCCGTCAAGGGAATGCTCCCCCGCAACAAGCTCGCCCGCAAGCAGCTTCTCAAGCTCAAGGTCTACGCCGGTCCCGACCACCCGCATGCCGCCCAGCAACCGAAGCCCCTGGAGGTGACGAAGTGAGCGACGACGCCGAGCGCGACGAGGACGCCGCAGCAGCCGAGGGCGCGGATGCCGCCGCCGAGGGCGCTGCCGTCGAGGGCGAGGACGTCGCCGCTGCCGAGGGCGAAGCGGCCACCACGGGCGAAGACGCCGCTGCCGAGGGTGAAGACGGCGCCGCCGAGGAGGCTGCCGCCGCGGGTCAGGGCGAGGCTGCCGCAGCAGGCGAGGGCGAGGACGCCGCCACGGGCGAGGGCGAGGACGCCGCCGCCGAAGGCGAGGGCGAGGCTGCCGCCGAGGGCGAGGGCGAGGCTGCCGCCGCCGCGGGCGACGGTGGCGATGCCGAACAGGGCGGGAAGGCCGCCGAGGCCGAGGGCCCCGAAGCGGGCGAGCCTTCCCCGCGACCGCAGCGTCAGGCGCCGAAGGAGTCCGCAGGCAAGGACGTCGTCCCCGGTGCCGACCTCGAGCCGATCGCGATCAGCGAGGAGGAGCGCGAGCTCACGGCCGAGGAGCGGGCCGCGCGCGAGGCCGAGGAGGAGGAGCGCCGTGCCCGCGAAGCCGCGGCCGCGGCCGATGACGAGGAGACGATCGCGCCGCGATCGGTGTCGGTCCCCGCCGAGACCCGGATCCAGGCGACCGGCAAGCGGAAGAGCGCCGTCGCGCGCGTCGTCGTCCGCGCCGGCGACGGGTCGTTTCAGATCAACGACCGCGGGATCGACGAATACTTCAAGAGCAGCCGACACCAGGCGCTGGCGCGCCAGCCGCTCGTCACCGCCGGCTACGAGGGCAGCGTCGACGTTCGGGTCCGCGTCCACGGCGGCGGCGTCAGCGGCCAGGCCGGCGCCGTCCGCCACGGCGTAGCCCGCGCCCTCACCGCGCTCGAGCCCGAGCTCCGCGGCGACCTCAAGCGGCGCGGGATGCTGACCCGCGACGACCGCCGCAAGGAGCGCAAGAAGGCCGGGTTGAAGAAGGCCCGC
>CAZTGN010000164.1:0-6165 GCA_964613275.1 uncultured Conexibacter sp.
CCGCGCGGGGCCGCGGCGCTGCGTCGCCGGTCGTCGCGGCAGCGGCCCATCCGCGAGCGCGGCGACCGCGCCGAGCGCGCCGAGCACGAGGTGGAGGAGGTTGTCCTCGTCGGTGAGCGGCAGCAGCTCGAGGATCGAGCCGATGTCGTGGTCGGTCACGGCCAGGCCCCAGATCCCGAGCAGGAGGTAGAAGCCGCCGAGTGCCGTCGCGGCGGCCCGCGCGTGCCGCGGCGCGAGGGCGAGGGCGAGCAGCCCGCTCGCCAGGTAGATCACGTTGCGCCATCCGTTGACGACGATGGTCCCGGCGACGTCGTCGGCGGCGAGGTCGTGCCCGGTCTCGAAGCCGGCGTCGAAGAAGAACCCGACCACCCCGAGCAGCGCCAGGAAGGCGCCGGCGCAGAGCGCGTAGAGGCGCGCCGGCCCGGGCGCCGCGGCGCTCTCTGGCGCTCGTCGATCGGATTGGTCCGCCATCGAGCTCACAGCGTATGGCGATATCGACGGTCGCGGGGTCGGCGCCGGGTCCGCCGGGGCCGGCCCGGGCGTTCACTACGCTGCCGCGATCGCCACCTGCTACCGACATCCCGACCGCGAGACGGGCGTCGCCTGCTCGCTGTGCGGCCGGCCGATCTGCCCGGACTGCATGATCTCGACCTCGGTCGGCATGCGCTGCCCCGAGTGCGCCCGCGATCGGACCGAGGTCCGGACGGCTCGCTCGATGAGCTCCGGGCGGATGCAGGCGACGTTCGTCCTGATCGGGATCAACATCGCCGTCTTCTTCCTCCAGCTGCTCAGCGGCGGGCCGTCGGGAACGGACGGCTGGCTCTTCGCCGACGGCGCCCTCTGCGGCAATGCGGTCGGCGGCGGCGGCATCTGCGGCGGCGGCGGCGAGGTGATCCGCTCCGACGGGGGCGAGTGGTGGCGGGTGGTCAGCTCCGGGTTCCTCCACGGCGGGATCATCCACCTGGCCCTGAACATGTTCGTCCTGTTCATCCTCGGCCAGGTGCTGGAGCCGGCGATCGGCACGGTCCGCTTCGTCGCCGTCTACCTCGTCTCGCTGATCGCGGGCGCGGTCGGGGCGCTGCTCATGTCGGATCCGGTCACGTTCACCGTCGGCGCTTCGGGGGCGATCTACGGGCTCTTCGTGGCGACGATCCTCGTCGCCCGCCAGCGCGGCCACATGGAGGTCGTCCAGCAGCTCGCGTTCTGGCTCGCGATCAACCTCGTGTTCACCTTCGCGGCCTCCAACATCAGCGTCGGGGGTCACCTCGGCGGCATCGTCGGCGGTGCCGTCGGCGCCCTGATCGTCGTCGCGGCCGAGCGCAGCCTCGCCCGCCGCGAGACGCTCGCGGCGGAGCTGACGGCGATGGCGGGGCTCGGCGTGGTCTTCTTCGCCGCCGCGATCGTCATCGCCCAGCAGGGCTTCAGCATCACGATCTAGCTTCTCCCGCCAGCCGGCCGGATGCCGTGGCGGGCCCGCTGTAGGATCGGCGGATGCTGCTCAGCGACGAGGAGATCGAGCGCCGGCTCGCCGGGCGTGAGGGCTGGCGGCGCGAGGGCGACGCGATCGTTCGCGAGCTCGACCGCGGCGATTTCGCGGGCTCGGTGCGGTTCGTCGACGCGATCGTCGAGCCGGCGGAGGAGCTCGGGCATCATCCCGACCTGGAGATCTCCTGGGGGACGGTGGCCGTGCGGATCTCGACCCACTCCGAGGGCGGGATCACGGCGTCCGACTTCGAGCTGGCGGAGCGGATCGACGCGCTCGCCTGAGCCGGCAAGGCGCACCCGATGAACCTGCTCCACGTCGTCGGGACGCGCCCGAACTTCGTCAAGATGGCGCCGGTCATGGCGGCGCTGCGCCGGCTCGACCCGGATGGACGCCACGTCCTCGTCCACACCGGCCAGCACTACGACCGGATGATGTCGGAGGTCTTCCTCGAGGAGCTCGGGGTGCCGGCTCCCGACCACATGCTCGGCGTCGGCTCGGGATCGCACGCGGCCCAGCTGAGCGGCGTCCTCGAGGCGATCGCCCCGGTCCTGGCTGCCGAGGAGCCCGAGCTCGTGATCGTGCCCGGCGACGTCAACTCGACGCTCGCGGCGGCGCTCGCCTGCGCGCACCTGCAGATCCCGCTCGCCCACGTCGAGGCGGGTCTGCGCAGCTTCGACCGGACGATGCCGGAGGAGGTGAACCGCGTCCTCACCGACCAGGTTTCCGACCTGCTCTTCACGCACTCGCCCGAGGCGGCGGCGAACCTCGCAGCCGAGGGCATCGCGGCCGCGCGCGTCCACCCGGTCGGCAACACGATGATCGACACCCTCGTCGCCCTCGAGGGCCGCTTTCGCGGGCGCCGGGCATGCGCCGAGCACGGCGTCGAGCCGGGCTCCTACGTGCTCGTGACGCTGCACCGTCCGGCGCTCGTCGACGGCCCCCTGCTGGAGGACGCGATCGCGGCGCTGGCGTCGGTCTCGGCGTCGCTCCCCGTCCTGTTCCCGGCCCATCCGCGGACCCGCGCGGCGCTCGGTGAGCGGGCCGGCGGCCTGGCGCCCGACCTGCGCCTGCTCGACCCGGTCGGCTACCTCGAGTTCCTCTCGCTCGAGGCCGACGCCGCCGCCGTCCTCACCGATTCGGGCGGCATCCAGGAGGAGTCGACCTATCTCGGCGTTCCCTGCTTCACGCTTCGCGACAACACCGAGCGGCCGATCACGGTCGAGAGCGGCACCAACACGCTGCTCGGGCTCGATCCGGAGCGGATCAGGGGACTGCCGGAGCTGATCTCCGAGCCGCGGGAGCCGACCGAGCCGCCCGCCGGCTGGGACGGTCACGCCGCCGGGCGCCTGGCGCGGGTCGTCGCCGAGCGGCTCGGCGGCTGACCGCCGGCGGCTTGCGGGCTTCGCCGGGTCGGGGCGGCGGCGATCCGGGCCGAGCGTACGGCCGGCGATCCGTGGTTTGCGGCCTTCGCCGGGTCGGGCGGCCGTTGCCGCTCCCGAAGCTGCGATATTGCGCACCGTGGTCAGCCTCAGCTTCGCGCCGAAGGACCGCGTGTTCTTCGACCTCCTCTCCGAAGGGGGCGAGAACGCGCTGCGGGCGGCGGCCCTGCTGCAGGAGATGCTCAAGGGCTGGCCCGATGGGGCCGAGAGCCTCAACCGGGAGATCTTCAAGGCCGAGCAGGAAGGCGACCGGATCACCCACGACATCATCAAGCGCCTCAACTCGACCTTCGTCACGCCCTTCGACCGCGAGGACATCTACGGCCTCGCCACCAAGGTCGACGATGTCGTCGACTACATCGAGGAGGCCGGCGACTTCCTCGGCCTCTACCAGATCGAGGCGCCGATGGAGCAGGCGCTCGCGCTCGGCGACGTCCTCGTCGGCTGCTGCGAGGAGCTCGCCGCGGCGCTGTCGGGACTGCGCGGGTTCAAGGACCTCGACAGCCACCTGATCGAGATCCACCGGCTCGAGAACGACGGCGACCGGATCTCGCGCGACGCCGTCGCGTCGCTGTTCGCGAACGGGATCGATCCGATGGTGGTGATCCGCTGGAAGGACATCTTCGCGGTCCTCGAGCGGGCGATCGACGCAACCGAGACCTGCGCCCACATCATCGAGGGCGTGGCGATCAAGAACGCCTGAGCAGGGTGGACGTGATCGTGCGAGCGGGCGGCCTCAGGTAGGGAGGGAGGGTGGAAGGCGACATCGTGCTCGTGATCGTCGTCGCCACGGCGCTCGTCTTCGATTTCACCAACGGCTTCCACGACACCGCCAACGTGGTCGCCACCTCGATCTCCACCCATGCGATGTCGCCGCGGCTGGCGGTCGCGATGGCGGCGCTGCTCAACTTCGCCGGTGCCTTCATCTCGATCGAGGTGGCGGCGACGATCGCCTCCGATGTCGTCGAGGCGACCGCGATCACGCCGACGGTGATCTTCGCCGGGCTCGTCGGGGCGATCTGCTGGAACCTCATCACCTGGTACTACGGGCTGCCGTCGAGCTCGTCGCACGCCCTGATCGGCGGCGTCGTCGGCGCCGTCATCGCCGCGGTCGGGACGGCCGCTGTCGATGGCGAGGGGATCCTCGGCAAGGTCCTGATCCCGGCGGTGCTCGCGCCGGTCGTCGCCTTCGTGATCGGCGTGATCGCGATCGTCATCGCCTACCGGGTCTGCGGCCGGCTGCGACCCGGGCCGGTGACGCGCGGGTTCCGGCTCGGGCAGATCGTCTCCGGCGGGATGCTGGCCCTCGCGCACGGCA
Organism: uncultured Conexibacter sp.; assembly: GCA_964613275.1. Classification (GTDB taxonomy): domain Bacteria; phylum Actinomycetota; class Thermoleophilia; order Solirubrobacterales; family 70-9; genus RHKX01. The sequence goes on from CAZTGN010000164.1 coordinate 4,244, forward strand.
CCAACGACGCCCAGAAGACGATGGGGGTCATCACGCTGGCGCTGATCGCCAACGGGAACCTCCCCTCGACCGGATTCGAGGTCCCGACCTGGGTGATCGTCTCGGCGGCCACGGCGATCGCGCTGGGCACCTACACGGGCGGCTGGCGGATCATCCGCACGATGGGAACCCGGATCATCAAGATGGACTCCGCCCAGGGGTTCTCCGCGCAGGGCGCCGGCGCCGCCGTGATCCTCGCTTCGTCCCACTTCGGCTACCCGCTCTCGACGACGCAGGTGATCGCCGGCGGGGTGATGGGTGCGGGCGCCGGCAAGCGCGTGTCCGCGGTTCGCTGGGGCGTGGCCGGGAACATCGTCGTCGCCTGGTTTCTGACGCTGCCGGCGGCGGCGGCGATCGGAGCCGCCTCCTACGGATTCACCCACATCTTCGGTGACGGCGCCGCCGGCCCTGTCGTCCTCTCGGCACTGGCGATCATGCTCGGTCTGACCCTGTTCGCGCAGCGGATCCGGCGCGGCCAGCCGGTGCCGACGGCATGAGCGCGGTCACCGCGATCGTGTTGTCGGCGACGATCGTCGACGTCGAGGCCCTCTTCGACACCGCCGCTGCGTCGGTCGTCGCCGCCGTGATCGTGACCCTGTCGGCGTCGTTCGCGATCTACGGATTCGCCACCGCGGCCGAGATGCGTCGCACCGACCGCGACCTGGCGGCGGTCGGAGCCGGGATCCTCGCGGCTGCCTCGTCGCTCGTCTTCGCGGCGACGATCGCGCTCGGGATCTACGTGATGATCAACGGCTAGACGGCCGATCCCGGGCCTCGCGCGGGCGTGGATCGGGAACCGCCGTGCAGGCGTCGGCGACGGCGATCCGTCACGATCGAGGACGTGAGGATCGCCCGCAACGTCGCCATCGTCCTCCTGCTCGCCCTCGGGCTGACCGTGCTCCCGGCCGGGGGCAACGTGGCCGAGGGGGTTCTCGTCGCCCTCTCGGTGCTGTTCGCGGTAGCGATCGGCGGCCTCCTGGTCCGTCTCTGGGGGCAGGCGAGCCTGCAGCGTGACACCCTCACCGATCGCCAGCGGGTCCTCATCTACGGCCCGGCCGGGGCGATCGCACTGATGATCGCGGGCGCCGACGAGATGCTCGCGACCGGTGCCGGCACGGCCGTCTGGATCGTCATCCTCGCCGGCTCCGGCTGGCTGATCTACAACACCTGGCGCGAGGCGCAGAGCATCTAGCGCGGACCAACCCCGAGCCGTCGCCAGGGCTCGGCGTCTGACGCGAGCGAGTTCCCTGAAGCCGGACGCCCCGGCCATGGCCGGGGCGCTGAATCGGCACAGCCTCGTGGCAGGGCCTTGCATTGCGGTCCCCACGTGTAACGCCGCTCCGCCTAGCTTCGACCGATGGGGATGCAGGCACGACGACGATCATTGCGGGACGAGCACGGGCAGGCGACGATCGCGTTCGTCGCGGTCGTCCCGGCGCTGGTCCTGATCGCCGGGGCGCTCCTGCAGCTCGCGCTCGCCGGGCACGCGTCGCTCGCCGCCGCCGCGGCCGCCAGGGCAGCGGCGCGCGCCGACTACGTCGGCGCCAACGTCGAGCGGGCGGCCCGACGGGCCCTGCCTCCCGGGCTGCGCGATCGGGTCGATGTCACGCTCGGAGACGAGGCGATCGCGGTCGAGATCGAGGCGCCGCGGGCGCTCCCGGTCGGGCCGCCGATCCCGGTATCCGCCTCGACGCGGCTCGGGCCGGCGGAAGGGGTGCCCGGTGGCTGAGCCCGCGACCGGCTCGTCGGGGCAGGCGCAGCTGGAGCTGATCGCCGGCCTGCCGCTGCTCGCCCTCGCCGCGGCCGTCGCCCTGCAGCTCGGCGCCGTCGGCTACGCGCAGTCGCTGGCCGACGGCGCTGCCGAGGCGGGGGCGATCGCCGCC
>CAZTGN010000165.1:0-6152 GCA_964613275.1 uncultured Conexibacter sp.
TGAAAGTTGAATAGTCGCCCCCGCCCGGAAATTCGCCGGAACCGAACCGCGGTTCTGACCTTCCTCCCTCTTCAGGTATATCGGCGCCGCAGCGGACAAATTAAGGAACGGCCGGCCGTGCCGCAGCGCTCCCTGCGCTCATGTCCTTCTTCCTCCCTGGGGCAGGTCCGGTGCGCTTCGCGCCATGGGAAACGGCAGCTCGGCGCGTCCGCGGACGGGCGAGGTGCGGTCGGCAGGCGGCTGCGGGCGCTTCGCGACCACGGGCCCGGGAGCGGGACCTGGACCGCCTGGCTGCGCAGGGCCCGGCACCGGGCCGCCACCCGCTGGGGGCGCCTCCCGGCCACCACCCGCCATCGGATCGCCGCCGTGGCGATCGCCGCCGCGACGGCGGCGCTGGTCTGGCTCGTGCTGATACCGGCCGCGCCCTGCGGGCTCCCCGGCGGCGATTCGTGCCCGCCGGGCGACGATGCGATCGCGCTCGTTCCCGAGGACGCGCTCGCCTACGTCCACCTCGACGTCGATCCCGGGTCCGAGCAGTTCGCGGCGGCCACCGACATCGGCGCCCGCGTCCCGCTGCTCAGCCGCCTCGCCGTCGCGGGGCTCACCGGCCTCGCCGGGATCGAGTTCGACTACCAGCGCCAGGTGGAGCCCTGGGCGGGCGGCGAGGTCGCGCTGGCTGCGCTTCCCGCCGGCCGGAGCGGGCAGCGGGTGCTGATGATCGAGGCCGCCGACGAGGAGGCCGCAGACGAGTTCGCGTCGGAGCTGCTCGGGCCGCGGCAATCGACCGTCTCGGTCGCCGGCGTCGACGTCGCGGTCGGCCGCGGGGAGACCGCCTGGGCCCTCGACGGGGGGTTCCTGCTGCTCGGGTCGCGGACCGGGCTGACCGCGATGCTGCAGGCCGGGGGATCGCTCGAGGGATCGAGCGGGGCGGCGGCGCTCGACGAGCTGCCCGAGGATCGCGTCGCCACCGCCTACCTGTCCGCGGAGGGAGCCCGGACGCTGCTCTGGTCCGGCGGCGCCCTCGGCGTCCTCGAGCCGTTCGTCGGTGCCGCCGCCACCGAGGGGACCGCGGCCTCGCTCGGCGCCGACGCCGACGGCCTCCACCTCGCGATCCGCAGCGACCTCGACCCGGCGCGAGCGGAGGACCGGCCCGGAGCCTTCACGGCGCTGCCCCGGTTCACGCCGGCCCTGACCGGCTCGATCGGCCCGCAGTCGCTCGCCTACCTCGGGCTCGGCGACCCCGACGCCGGGATCGGGACGCTGCTCGATCAGGCGCAGACCGGCTCGCCGGGGCTGCTGACCGCGTTTCGCGGCGTCGCCGGCCGGCTCGGACGGGGCGCCGATGTCGGCCTGATACGCGGCGTGCTGCCGCTTCTCGGTGACGAGGCGGCCCTGTCGTTGCAGCCGGTCGCGATCGGGTCGGAGCCTGCGGTGCCGGGGGTGACGCTCGATGCCGGGACTCCCTACGCGAGCCTGATCTCGAGCGGCGTCGATCCCGAGTCGGCGCGGCGCTCGCTGGCCCGCCTCGAGCCCGCGGTAGAGCGGGCCGCCGACTCGGGCGAGGGGCGCGAGGACACCTTCGAGTCGATCCAGATCGCCGGCATCCAGGCCCGCTCGCTGGCCGTCAGCGACGCGGTCGACCTCACCTACGCGACCTGGGACGACCGGCTCGTGATCGCGACCGACTCGCTCGGGATCGAGCAGGCCCGCTCGCTCGACGGCGGCCTCGACGAGTCGGAGCGGTTCCGCGAGCTGACCGACGAGATGCCCGACGAGGTGTCGCTGATCGCCTACCTCGACCTCGGCGGCCTCCTCGGCCTCGGCGAGCAGGCGGGTCTCGCGGTCGACCCCGACTACGCGACCTACGCGCCCGACCTGCGAGCCCTGACGGCGGCGGCGCTGACCGTGGTCGGCGGGGAGGAGGAGATCGACACCGACCTCCGGATCGCCGTCGGGCCCCGGCAGATCCCCGAGATCGACCCCTCGCCGTTCGGCGAATAGCGAATAGCTTTGCGGGAGCCCGTCGGGCCGGGCGCGGCCGCGATCCGGCCGCAAAGCGAGCGAAGAGAGGCCACCAGTTCCAGATGAGCACCGAGACCACCGACCAGATCGAGATCGGCGAGGGAGAGCACCTGTTCACGTCGGAGTCGGTGACCGAGGGGCACCCCGACAAGATCTGCGACCAGATCTCCGACAGCGTCCTCGATGCGGTCCTCGCGGAGGATCCGCAGGGCCGGGTCGCCTGCGAGACGCTGGTCAACACCGGCCTCGTCGTCGTCTCCGGGGAGATCTCGACCAAGATCCACGTCGACGTCCCGAAGATCGTCCGTGAGACGATCACGGCGATCGGCTACGACAGCGGCGAATACGGCTTCGACGGCCACAGCTGCGCGGTGATGACCACGATCGACGAGCAGTCCGCGGACATCGCCCAGGGCGTCGACGAGGCCTACGAGGTCCGCACCGACGCCGGCGACGACGACGAGATCGATCGCGACGGGGCCGGCGATCAGGGGATGATGTTCGGCTACGCGACGAACGAGACGCGAGCGCTGATGCCGATGCCGATCCAGATCGCGCACACGCTGGCAAGGCGTCTGGCGGAGGTCCGCAAGGACGGCACGCTCGACTACCTGCGACCGGACGGGAAGACGCAGGTGACCGTCCGCTACCGCGACGGCGTCCCGGTCGAGATCGTGCGGATCCTGATCTCGACCCAGCACGCCGACGGCGTCGACTGCGAGGAGCGGATCAAGCCCGACCTCTGGGAGCACGTGATCGTCCCGGTCCTCGACGAGGAGTACGGCGACCTCTACGACCCCGGGGAGCTGCGGCGGACGCTGCTGGTGAACCCGACCGGCAAGTTCGTGATCGGCGGCCCGGTCGGCGATGCCGGACTGACCGGCCGCAAGATCATCGTCGATACCTACGGCGGCGCCGCCCCCCACGGCGGCGGCGCGTTCAGCGGCAAGGACCCCTCCAAGGTCGACCGGTCGGCCGCCTACGCGGCGCGGCACGTCGCCAAGAACGTCGTCGCGGCCGGCCTCGCCGACCGCTGCGAGGTCCAGCTCGCCTACGCGATCGGCGTCGCCCATCCGATCTCGGTGATGGTGCAGACGTTCGGCACCGGCAAGGTCGACGACCCCAGCCTCACCGCCGCGATCCGCGAGGTCTTCGACCTCCGGCCCGGAGCCTTCCGCCGCTACCTGCGGCTGCACCGGCCGATCTACAGGGCGACCGCCGCCTACGGCCACTTCGGCCGCGAGGGCGAGGACTTCACCTGGGAGCGGACCGATCGGGTCGACGAGCTCCGCGCCGCCGCCGGGCTCGGCGAGGGGGTCGCGGCCTCGGCCTGAGCGAGGCGCTGCCGACCCGGCCTAGACGCCGGGATCGAAGCGGGCCTCGGGCTCCTCGGGGCGCCGCGGAGGCCGGGCGCCGGGCTCGGTCGCCATGTGGACGCGCTCCACGACCTCCTCGGGGTTGGCGACGCCGGCGAAGACGAAGTCGGACTCGGGGTTGTCGGCCGCGGTGTCGAAGTCGACATCGCCGATCTGCATGATCCGCTGGAAGACGGACTGGCTGTAGTTGACGTCCTGGACCCGCTCGATCTTCGTCTCCTGGACGTCGCGGGAGACGATCCCGTGCTTGATGTTGAGCCGCCGGGTGGTGATCGTGTAGCGGGTCGCGACGCGGCGCACGAAGCCGATCACGACGACGAGCACCGCCCCGGCGACGGCGATCACGGTGACCAGGGCGACGTCGGAGCCGCCGCCGATCAGGGCGACGAGCGCGGCGACGACGGCGACGACGAGGATTCCCTTGATGTAGAAGCCGAGGATCGCCCGCCAGGAGGGATGGCCCTCGAAGACGACCTCCTCTCCCGGTCCCAGATTCAGCGCCATGCGGGCAAGATATACCCGCCGGTTCGGTCGATGGGGGCCGGTCGGCGGCGAGCCGGGCGTCCGCGCAGGCGCGTAGGTTCAGCGCTTCTATGGAGATCGCCAGGGTCGAGCCGATGACGACCGCCCGCGCGGTGCGCGGGCCGTTCGACTACCGCCTGCCGGAGTCGATGGTCGCCGCCGGGGTCGACGTCGGCTCGCTGCTCGTCGTCCCCTTCGCGGGCCGCCGCCTGCTCGGCGTCGTCGTCGGCGTCGCCGCCGAGAGCGAGCTGCCGCACGAACGGCTCGCCGAGCCGCTCGACGCGCTCGAGTCGGGTGCCCCGGCCGAGCTGGTGCGGCTCGGGCTCTGGGTCGCGGAGCGCTACTGCTCGACCGCTTCGCGCGGCCTCGCCCTGGTGCTGCCGCCGGGGACGGGTACCGGCCGCGCGCCGCGCGCCCCGAAGCCGCGGACCGAACGTCGTGCCGCGATCACCGACGCCGGCCGTGCCGCGCTCGATCCCGACTCCGATGCCCGCCTCGGCGTCCGCCAGCGGGCCGCGCTCGAGCGCCTCGCCGCCGAGGGCGATTCAGCCGCGGCGCGATTGCGCGAGCTTGCCGGCGCCGACTCCGTCGTCCTCGCCAGGCTCGAGCGGCGCGGCCTCGTCGAGCGTCGGGTCCGTGAGGTGCGGCGCGCTCCCCGGCTTCACGCCGTCGGGGCCTCCACGCCGCTGCCGCGGCTCTCGCCGGCGCAGCGCGACTGCGTCACGGCGCTCGTCGCCGGGCTCGACGGCGAGGGGCCTCGCGAGCGGCTGCTGCACGGCGTCACCGGCTCCGGCAAGACCGAGGTCTACCTGGCCGCGATCGCGGCGGCGCTCGAGCGCCGCCGCGGCGCGATCCTGCTCGTGCCCGAGATCGGCCTCACCCCGCAGACCGTCGGCCGCGTCGCTGCCCGGCTCGGCGACCGGGTAGCGGTCCTCCACTCCGGCCTGTCGGAGGGCGAGCGCTTCGACGAGTGGCGGCGGCTGCGCTCGGGTGAGGCCCGGGTCTGCGTCGGCCCCCGCTCGGCGGTCTTCGCCCCGATCGCCGACCTCGGCCTGATCGTCGTCGACGAGGAGCACGACCCCTCCTACAAGCAGGAGGGGGACCCGCGCTACGACGCCCGTGCCGTCGCCCGCCGCCGGGCCGCCGAGGCCGGGGCGCTGTACCTGGCCGGGAGCGCAACGCCGCGGCCGGAGAGCTGGGCCGAGCTCGATCGCCTCGAGCTGCCCGAGCGGATCGACGGCCGGCCGCTGCCGCCGGTCGAGGTCCTCGACATGCGCGAGGTCGCGGGTGGCGCCGGGCCGCTGCACCCGACCACCCGCGAAGCGCTCGCGATGCTGTCCGAGGGCGGGGCGGGGGCGAAGGCGATCGTGATGCTCAACCGTCGCGGCTATGCGCCGCACCTGAGCTGCGGTGCCTGCGGCGCCGCCGTCACCTGCCCGAGCTGCGACGTATCGCTCGTCCTCCATCGTGACCGGGGAGCCGTCGGCTGCCACCACTGCGGCCATGTCGAGCCGGTACCGGCCGCGTGTCCCGATTGCGGATCGGTCTCGATCGCGCGCCACGGGGCCGGGACCGAGCGGATCGAGCGGATCGTCGGCGACATCGTCTCGCCGGCGCCCGTCTTCCGCCTCGATGCCGACGCGGTCGGCAGCCGCGACGGCCATGGCCGCATCCTCGCCGCGTTCGACCGGGCCGACGGCGGCGTCCTCGTCGGCACGCAGATGGTCGCCAAGGGGCACGACTTCCCCGATGTCGCCCTCAGCGTGCTGATCGATGCCGATTCGACCTTGCGCTACCCCGACTTCCGGGCCGAGGAGCGGACCTTCGCGCTCGTCGCCCAGCTCGCCGGCCGCAGCGGCCGTGGCGAGCGCGGCGGCCGCGTGCTCGTGCAGACGCTGGCGCCCTCGGCGGCGCCGATCGCCGCCGCTGCCCGCCACGACGCGCCCGGCTTTCTCGCCGCCGAGCTCGACCGCCGTCGCGAGTTCGGCTACCCGCCGTTCTCCTCGCTGCTGGCGATCGAGCTGAGCGGCGCCGACGAGGGCGCGCTCGCCGCCGCCGCCGCCGCGATCGCGGCCGAGCTCGGCTCCCGGCTCGGCGCCGACGCGGAGCTGCTCGGCCCGGCGCCCCGCTTCCGCCGCCGTGGCCGCTTCCGCCGCCGCCTGCTGGTCAAGAGCGGCCGTCCCGAGCGCGACGCCGCGGGGGGGCGGGCGGCGCTCGGGCCACCGGCGGTGT
>CAZTGN010000166.1:0-4055 GCA_964613275.1 uncultured Conexibacter sp.
GGATCCGCTCCGCGATCACCCAGACGATCCTCCGCTACCTCGGCGACGGACTCGACCTCGCGGCGTCGGTGCTCGCGCCGCGGCTCCACTTCGAGGACGGCACCGTCCACGCCGAGCCCGGGATCGACCCGGGGGCGCTGGATCGACTCGAGGCGGCGGGATACGACGTGGTCCGCTGGCGCGGCCGCAGCCTCTTCTTCGGCGGCGTCCACGCGGTCGCCGCCGGCCGTGGCAGCCGCGAGGGGGCCGGGGACCCGCGCCGCGGCGGCGCCGTGGCCTGGGCCTAGCCGGCCGGTCCCCGCCCGGAGCCGGCCATCGGTTCGGCGCCGACGCCGAACCCGCCCGGTCGCGAGAATGGCAATCGTGAGCGAGCGGATCGACTTCGAGGCCGAGGGGCTGCTCGAGGGCCTCGCCGGCTCCGAGCGTGAAAGCCGGCTGGCGCTCCTCGAGCGGCTGACCGCCGACGGCGTCGAGCTCGACGAGCTCCGCTCGGCGATCGTCGACGGTCGGCTGGCGCTGCTCCCCTTCGAGCGGATGCTCTCCGGCCGGCCGCGCTACACGACGGTCGAGGTGGCCGAGCGCTCGGGCGTTCCGATCGAGGAGCTGGAGCGGCAATGGCGCGCGTCCGGAATCGCCGTGCCCGGCCGCGACGAGGTCGTGATGAGCGCCGAGGACCTCACCGCCGCCGACCGCATGCGCGAGATCCTCGATGCCGGCCTCGATCCCGATCAGCTCGCCGAGCTGAGCCGGACGATCGCGGTGGCGATGTCGCAGTTCGCGGCCGCGTCGCGACAGGTGGTCGGGCAGACCTTCGTCGGCGGGGGCGGAGCCGAGGACGAGGTCTCCGATCGCGTGGAGCGGGGCGCCGGGGAGCTGATCCATACCGTCGGGCCGACGCTCGACTACATCTACAGGCTGCACCTGCGCGAGCAGCTTCGCCACGCGGCGTTCGACGAGGAGGACGACGATGGCGGCGTCGGGAGCCCGCCGGCCGCCGGCGTCCTCGCGATCGCGTTCGCCGACCTCGTGGGCTTCACGAAGCTCGGCGAGCAGCTCCCGCCCGAGGACCTCGGGCGGGTCACCGGGCGGCTCGAGTCCCACGCCCAGGAGGTCGCGCACGGGCCTGTGCGGCTCGTGAAGCTGATCGGCGACGCGGCGATGTTCGCCTCCGCGGACACGACGGCGCTGCTCGAATCGCTGCACGAGCTGCTCGACCGGATGGGGGAGACCTCGTCCGACGGGGCCGACGACGAGGACGAGCCGGTGCCGCTGATTCGCGCCGGCTGCGCCTACGGCCCCGCATTCACCCGCGGCGGCGACTACTACGGGCGGGCGGTGAACCTCGCCAGCCGGATCACCGGCTCGGCCCGGCCCGGCACCATCCTCGTCTCCGCCGAGGTCCGCGAGCGCGCCGACGAGGAGGCCTTCCGGTTCTCGCGGGCGCGTCGCCGGCGCCTGAAGGGGATCTCGGGCAGCATCGATCTCTACCGCTGCCGTCGCCGCGAGAGCGACGGCGAGGACGACTGATCGTCAGCGCGGCTTGCGAGCCGAGAGCACGAGGTTGTAGAAGAGGGCGGGCGGCAGCCGCGGCTCGAGCACGGCGCGGTCGAGACGCTGCAGCGCCAAGTAGCTGCGGAAGGCGAAGAGCCGCCAGCGGTCCGGGATCTCGTCGGGGACCGCTGTCGACTCGAGCGTCCGCAGCCACCAGCCGTAGAGGCTGGCGAGCATCTCCTCGCCGCGGATCCGGATCGCGGTGAACCCGGCGTCGACGAGGACCCTGTGGATCGTCGCCGGGGAGAACGCGTGCACGTCGACCTCGGATTCGAGCGGATGCTTGTAATCGGGGTCGCCTCCGTCGCGTCCGCCGGCGCCGAGCGCGCGACGCCAGAGCGGTGCCGCGACCATCGCCGCCTGCTTCGGCAACGCCGCCATCCGGTCGCCGTGGGCCGACGGCTCGCCGCAGAACGCGATCGTGCCGCCCGGCTCGAGCACGCGGTAGAGCTCGGACGCGGCGCGATCGAGGTCGGGGATGTGGTGGAGGACCGCGTGGCCGAGGACGAGGTCGAAGCTCGCGTCGGCGAACGGGAGCTCCTCGGCATCGCCGGCGACCGTCTCGACCTCGAGGCCGAGCTCGGCGGCGTTCGCCTCCAGCGCTCGCAGCATTCCCGGGGAGATGTCGGTCGCGGTGGCGTCGCGGATCAGGCCGGAGCCGAGGAGGTTGAGCGAGAAGTAGCCGGTTCCGGCGCCGATCTCGAGCGTCCGCTCCCAGGGCCCGCCGCTGCCGCCGAGCGCCTTCTCGAGCTTCGCCCGCACCTGGGCGCGACCGGTCTCCGCGAAGTCGATCCCCCACTTCGCGTCGTACGAGTCGGCGGCGAGGTCGTGATAGCGGGTGTTGACGTCGCGAATCCGCTCGGCGCTGGCGTCAGCAGCCGCTGTCATCGCCGGGGACTGTAGCGTCCGCCGCCCGGTGTGCCCCCCTCCGCCCGAGCCCGAGACCACGAGGCGCTACCTGCAGGCCGACCAGCCCGACGGCGTTCCGCCGCTGGAGCTGACCGGCGAGCGGACGCTTCCCGACGTCCCCGAGGAGAACTACTGGTTCCGCCGCCATCTGGCCGTCTACGAGTGGATCGCGCCGCAGGTAGCGGGGCTGCGGGTCGCCGACCTCGCCTGCGGCGAGGGCTACGGGTCCGACCTGCTCGCCTCGAGCGCCGCCGAGGTCGTCGGGATCGACGCCAACCCGCAGGCACACGAGCATGCCCGGGCGCGGTACGTCCGCCCCAACCTGCGCTTCGAGCGCGACCTCGTCGAGAACGTGTCGGGTCCGCTCGACGCCGTCGTCTTCCTGCAGACGATCGAGCACATCGAGGGCGTGCCGGCGTTGCTCGGGGCGATCGCGCGGGCGGCACCGCTGGCGTTCATCTCGACGCCGAACCGGCTCACGCTGGCGCCACCCGGCGCGGAGCGGTCCGACAACCCGTGGCACCTGCGCGAGTACACGCTCGCGGAGTACCGACGCGAGCTCGCGTCGGCGTTCGGGTCGGTCGAGATCCGCGGGCTCTTCCACGCCGGCAAGCTCGCCGTCCACGAGCGGGCGCTGGCGCTCGGCTGGGACCGGGTCCACCCGCTGCTCGGGATCACGAGGCCGTTCTACGACCGGTTCACGGCGGCGATCAGCGCCGCCGACTTCGCGCTCCGGACCGAGGCCGAGGCGGACCTCGACGCCGCGCTCGACTTCGTGGCCGTCTGCCGGGCATGAGCGGCCCCGCGGACGCGGGCGACGTCGCGATCGTCCTGCACTCCCACATGCCCTACGTCGAGGGCTTCGGGACCTATCCGTTCGGCGAGGAGTGGCTGTTCGACGCGTTCGTGCGCTCGCACCTGCCGGTGCTCGAGATCGCCCACGACCTGACGATCACGGTCACCCCGGTCCTCGCCGACCAGCTCGAGGACGCGGCGACGGCCGCGCGCATGCGCGACTTCGTGCGCGAGTTCCGCGTCGGCTCGGCCGAGCGCGATGCCGAGGACGTAGACCCGGCCCTCGAGCCCGCCTGCCGGGCCGAGGCGGAGCGCTACCGGAGAGGGCTCGAGCGGCTCGAGGAGCTCGGCGACGAGCCGCTCGACGCGTTCCGGGCCGCCGCCGGGCGCGTCGAGCTCGTCACCTCGACCGCGACCCATGCCCTGCTGCCGCTGATCGCGACCCGCGAGGCACGGCTGCTGCAGCTCGAGACCGCGATCCGCTCGCACCGGCGCCGGTTCGGCCCCGCCCGCGGCATCTGGCTGCCCGAATGCGCCTACGAGCCCGGTCTCGAGCACCTCCTCGCCGAGGTCGGGCTCGCCTCCTTCTGCACCGACCAGTCGTCCCGGGAGCCGCCGCTCGCGGCCCTGCGCCCGGTCGGCACCGGGGCGGGCGTGACGGCGTTCACGATCGACTGGGAGGCGGTGCGCTGGCTGTGGTCGTTGGACGGCTACCCGTCCGATCCCGGCCATGTCGACTTCCACCGCAAGTCGCTGCGCGGCTGCCGGCCCTGGGCGATCTCCGGCGATCCCTGCGACCC
>CAZTGN010000166.1:4065-6085 GCA_964613275.1 uncultured Conexibacter sp.
CCCGGCCGCGGCGAGCGAGCGGGCGCACGAGCAGGGTCGGGCGTTCGCCGAAGCCGTCGCCGGGCGGTTGCTCCGCTACCGTCGCCAAGCAGGTCGTCGCGGATTGCTCACGTTCGCGATCGACACCGAGCTGCTCGGGCACTGGTGGTGGGAGGGCCCGGACTGGCTTGCGGCGGTGCTCGACGAGCTGCCGGCGCGAGGGGTGCGGATGCTGACCCTCGACGAAGCCCGATCCGAGCACGAGCCCGAGCGTCGCCGGCTCGCCGCATCGACCTGGGGCGAGGGCAAGGACCGGCGCACGTGGGACTCGCCGCCCGTCGCCGATCTCGCCTGGGGGATGCGCCGCGCCGAGCTCCGCGTCCTTCGCGAGATCTCCTCCGGGCGGCTGCGCGGCGCGGCTCTGGCGCGCGCGGCGCGCGAGCTGATGGCGTTGCAGGCCAGCGACTGGGCCTTCCTCGACTACGGAGAGCGGGCCGGCGACTACCCGTTCGAGCGCGCGCTCGGCCATTCCCGGGCGTTGTTCGAGGCCATAGAATGCGGCCCGCTGACCGAACCGACCCTGAGGAGCCTCGCGCCCGACCTGACCGTGGCGCCGTTGCTCGAACCCTGAGCCGCTAGCCCGCCCCCACGTGAGCCGAGTCCTGATCCTCTCCTGGGAGTACCCGCCGCTGATCGAGGGCGGCCTCGCCCGGCACGTCCGCAAGCTCTCCGAGGGTCTCGTCGAGCAGGGGCTCGAGGTCCACGTGCTCACCCGCGGGGGCGAGGAGTCGCCGCGCAGCGGGATCGCCGGAGGCGTCTGCGTCCATCGCGTGCTCGAGCCGAGCCGGCCGCGCGACCTCGGCGAGTTCGTGGCCTGGGTCGAGCGGATGAACGCCGACATGCTCGCGGCCGGCGTCGAGCTCGGCGACCGCTACCGGTTCGACGTCGTCCACGGCCACGACTGGCTCGTCGCCGCCGCCGGCGACCACCTGGCCCGCCGCTTCTCGGCGCCGCTGGTGACGACGATCCACGCGACCGAGCACGGCCGCCACCAGGGCTGGGTCGAGGTGCATCCGCAGTCCTACATCCACGGGGTCGAGCGCTGGATCACGAACCGCTCCGACCGCGTGATCGCCTGCTCCTCCTACATGCGCGATCAGGTCGCCGACATCTTCGCCGTGCCGGAGCAGCGGATCGCCGTGATCCCGAACGGGATCGATCCCGGCGACCTGCCGCTGGGCGAGGAGTCCGAGCTCGTGCGCCTGCGGGCCGAGTTCGCGGCGCCGGACGAGAAGCTCGTCCTGCTGATCGGCCGCCTCGTCTACGAGAAGGGCTTTCAGATCGCGCTGGAGGCGATGCCGGAGCTGATCGAGCGGGTGCCCGGCACCCGGTTCCTCGTCGCCGGCTCCGGCACCCACGAGGGCGAGCTCAGAAAGCAGGCCGCCGAGCTCGGCCTGATCGACCACGGCACCTTCCTCGGCTGGATCGGCGACGACGTCCTCCACCTCCTCTACCGGATCGCCGACGTCTGCGTCGTCCCCTCGATCTATGAGCCGTTCGGCCTCGTCGCGCTCGAGGCGATGGCCTCGGGGTGCCCCTGCATCGTCGCCGACACCGGCGGCCTGCGCGAGGTCGTCCCCCACGGCGAGGTCGGCCTCCGCTTCCGCACCCGCGATCCCGAGGCGCTCGGCGGCATGGTCGAGCGGGTCCTCACCGATCCCGGCCTCCGCGACCGCCTCGTCGCCGAGGCGAGCGAGCACGTCCTCCGCTTCGACTGGTCCGACGTCGCCCGCCGCACGGCGGCGATCTACGACGAGCTCGCCCGCCCGGCCCGTGTGGTCGAGGCCGCCGCCGACTGAGTCGGGCCGAGCAAGCGCCACCGCTCGCCGCCCGCCCGCCACCCGCCCGCCCCACCACCCGCGACCCCGCTGTCCCACCACCCGCCCGGCCACCACCCGCCCGCCGCCCGCCACTCGCCACTCGCCACCCACCCGCCGCCCGGCCGCCACTCGCCGCCCGGCCACCACTCGCCACCCGCCGC
>CAZTGN010000167.1:0-5975 GCA_964613275.1 uncultured Conexibacter sp.
GGAGGGGGGAGATCCCTGGGCGGGTGGGGGCGGGGTTGCGGCCGGAGCGGGCGGCGGACCGTCGGGTCGCGCGGGCGGCGCGGGCGGGAGGCTCCCGGGCGCCGCGGGCGGCGCGCCGCCGGGCTCGGTCGCGGGCCGTTCGTCCACGTGCGTCAACTCGCGTCCGGGCGGGTATCGGCGACGAGACCGTCGGCGGGCTCGATCTCACGCCCCGAGTCGATCCAGGCGAGCAGCCCCCCGGCGAGGTTGTAGGCCTCGTAGCCGGAGGCGCGGAAGACCTCGGTCGCCAGCGCCGACCGGCTGCCGGTGCGGCAGACGAAGACGATCGGCCGGTCGCGGTCGACCCGCGCGGCGGCGGCGGGAAGCTCCTCGAGGGGGATGTGCTCGGCACCGCCGACGTGCCCGGCCTCCCACTCGTAGGCCTGGCGAACGTCGATCAGCAGCGCCCCGCCGGCGACGCGGTCGGCCGCGGCAGCGGCGTCGATGTCGAGCTCGGTGTCGGCTGCCCCGGTGGTCATCGACGCCGCCGAGGATAGAGGCTCGCCACCCGTCGACGGTCCACGAACGTCGCCGATGCGTAGGATCCTGCGCCGACCTCGTTACCGTCCGGGAGTCCCGCTTCCGGCCCCGACCAAGGAGTCAGCCACATGCCCGAGGCAGTCATCGTCGACACGCTGCGCACGCCGATCGGTCGCGCCTTCAAGGGGTCGCTCGCCCAGCTTCGCCCGGAGGAGACCGGCGCGTTCGTGATCGATCGCCTGCTCGAGCGCAACCCCGACGTCGATCCGGCCCTGGTCCAGGACGTGATCGCCGGCGTCGGCATGCCCCAGGGCCTGCAGGCGTTCAACGTCGCGCGAATCATGTCGATCCTCTCCGAGAACCTGCCGGAGACGACCACGGGCGTCACCGTCTCGCGCTACTGCGCCTCCTCGCTCGATGCGATTCGGCACGCGTCGAACGCGATCAAGAACGGCGAGGGCGACGCCTACGTCGCCGCCGGAATCGAGTTCGTCTCGCGCTTCAACGAGCGCACCGAGGTCGCCGGGGTCGAGGATCGGAACGAGAAGCTGACCGGCGAGCACGACGGCTACCCGAACGTCTACATCGACATGGGCGTGACCGCGGTCAACGTCGCCGAGAGGTACGGGGTCAGCCGCGAGGCGATGGATGACTACGCGCTGCGCTCCCAGCATCTGGCCGTCGAGTCGCAGGAGTCCGGCTTCTTCGACCGCGAGATCGTCCCGACCCCGACGCCGAACGGCGAGGTGGCCACCGACGACGGCCCGCGCAAGGACGAGGGTGACATGCGCGAGAAGCTCGCCGAGCTCAAGGAGGCGTTCGGCGGCGGCGGCGTCACCGCCGGCAACTCGTGCCCGCTCAACGACGGCGCCGCGGCGGTGCTGCTGATGTCGGAGGCCAAGGCGAAGGAGCTGGGCCTGAAGCCGCGGGCGCGGATCCTGACCGCGGCGACCGAGGGCAACAACCCCGAGTACATGGGAGTGGCGCCGATCGGTGCGGTCAGGAAGGTCCTCGACCGTGCCGGGATGTCGATCGCCGACATCGACGTCGTCGAGCTCAACGAGGCGTTCGCGGCGCAGGTGATCCCGATCATGGACGAGTGCGGGATCCCGCTCGAGAAGCTGAACACGCACGGCGGGGCGATCGCCCTCGGCCACCCCTTCGGCATGACCGGCGCCCGGATCATGGGCACGCTGCTCAACGCGATGGAGACCGACGACCACGCGATCGGGCTCGAGACGATGTGCGTCGCCGGCGGCCAGGGCGAGGCGATGGTGGTCGAGCGCCTGAACTAGACAACCCCGACCGAATGCTCCGGGCTTCGCCCGTCCGCTTCGGTCGGCCCGGTGGCAGCCTTGCGGCCCGGGTGGCTCGCAGGCAGCCTGGACGTCGCCCAGGGGTGGGTCATCTGAACACCAAATAGCGGGCTTGAGATGACCCAGCCTGGATGGCGGCCAGGGGGTGGGTCACCTGACCACCGCATAGCGGTGTCCAGGTGACCCAGGTGAGGTGGCGGGGCGGGCTTCGCCCGTCGCTTCGGTCGGCCCGGTTAGGTTCCAGGCGTGGATCTCGGGGCGACGATCTTCTCGACCGGGTGGGCCTCCGGCGTCAACTCCTACGCGACGGTGCTGGTGCTGGCGCTGCTGGGGCGGGCCGGGGTGGGCGACGTTCCGGCCGGCCTCGACCAGGACTGGGTCCTGTACGTGGCCGGGGCGATGTTCGCGGTCGAGTTCGTCACCGACAAGGTCCCGTTCCTCGACTCCGCCTGGGACACGGTCCACACCGTCATCCGGCCGCTGATCGGAGCCGCCCTGGGGTTCGAGTTCGCGGGCGAGAGCGGGGTCGACGCGGTCGGGGAGGCGCTCGGCGGCGGCGTCGCCGGGATCACGGCGCTGGCCAGCCACTGCGTCAAGGCCGGCCTGCGGCTCGGCGTCAACACCTCGCCCGAGCCGGCCTCCAACATCTTCGTCAGCCTCGCCGAGGACGCCACCGTCGCCACCGTCGTCGTGCTCGCGATCGAGTACCCGGAGCTGGCGGCGCTGATCGCGGCGCTCTGCCTCGCCACCGGAGCGCTGCTCCTGCTCCTGCTCTGGCGGAAGGTGGTGCGCCCCGGGTGGGACCGGCTTCGCGCCCACTATCGCGGTGGCGGTCGCGGCCCGTGACCGAACCGGCGCCCGCCCCCGGCGCCGCAGCGAATAGGCTGACGGCGGAGTCGAAGGATGGAGGTTCGCCGATGCCGGTGGAGCAGTCGCTTGCAGGATTGAAGGAGACCGAGGGCCAGGGCGCGTTCTCGCTGCAGAACTCGAAGATGCTGAAGGTCGAGCTCGCCGACGCGACGATCCAGGCGAAGCTCGGCTCGATGGTCGCCCACCAGGGCGACGTCAAGTTCGAGCACGCCGGCAGCGGCGGGATGAGCAAGTTCATGAAGAAGGCGATGACCGGCGAGGGCACCGACCTGATGAAGGTCTCGGGCACCGGCGAGGTCTTCCTCGCCGACCTCGCTCAGGAGATCCAGCTGCTGCGGCTCGAGGACGAGGCGATCACGGCCAACGGCGCCAACGTGCTCGCCTTCGAGGACGGGATCGAGTGGGACATCAAGCGGGTCGAGGGAGTCTCCGGGATGCTCGGCGGCGGCCTCTACAACATGCACCTCTCCGGCACCGGCTTCGTCGCGATCATCTCCGACGGCGCGCCGGTCCTGCTCGAGGTCGAGGGCGAGACCACGTTCGCCGACCCGCAGGCGGCGATCACCTGGTCGAGCGGCCTGACCTCGTCGGTGAAGGCCGACGTCAACATGAAGACGCTGATCGGCCGCGGCTCCGGCGAGACCGTGCAGCTCAGCTTCTCCGGCACCGGCTGGCTTCTCATCCAGCCCTCCGAGGGCCGGGTCACCTCGACCGCCGCCGGCGGCAGCGGCTCGAGCGGTGGAGCGGCGGCAGGCCTCGGCAAGCTGCTCGGCGGCTGAGCGGAGGGATGACGATGAGCGAACCGACCAAGTACGCGCTGCCGGAGGAGCGGATCCCGACCCACTGGGTGAACCTGATCCCGGATCTGCCGGGCGAGCCGCTGCCGCCGCTCAGCCCGGCGACGATGGAGCCGGCCGGCCCCCCCGACCTGGCGCCGATCTTCCCGATGGCGCTGATCGAGCAGGAGGTCTCGGGCGAGCCCGAGATCGCGATCCCGGACGAGGTCCGCGAGATCTACTCGCTGTGGCGGCCGACGCCGCTGTTTCGGGCGCGGCGCCTGGAGCGGGCCCTCGATACCCCGGCGCACATCTACTACAAGTACGAGGGCGTCTCGCCGGCCGGCTCGCACAAGCCGAACTCGGCCGTTCCGCAGGCCTACTACAACCGTGAGGCCGGGACTCGAAAGCTCGTCACCGAGACCGGCGCCGGGCAGTGGGGCAGCTCGCTGGCGCTCGCCTGCAAGCTGTTCGGGCTCGAGTGCGAGGTCTTCATGGTCGGCGTCAGCTACGACCAGAAGCCCTACCGGCGGGCGATGATCGAGACCTGGGGCGCGACGATCCACCGCAGCCCCTCGGAGCTGACCGAGGCCGGCCGCTCGCAGGCCTCGCATCCGAGCGGCAGCCTCGGGATCGCGATCTCGGAGGCGGTCGAGATCGCCGCCGGGGCCGAGGACACCAACTACGCGCTCGGCTCGGTCCTCAACCACGTCTGCCTGCACCAGACGGTGATCGGGCAGGAGTGCATCGAGCAGCTCGAGCTGGCGGGCGAGTATCCCGACGTCGTGATCGGCTGCGTCGGCGGCGGCTCCAACTTCGCCGGCGTCGCCTCCCCGTTCCTGCGCCGGCGCCTGCACGAGGGCGGGAAGACGCGATTCGTCGCGGCCGAGCCGTCGGCCTGCCCGACCCTGACCCGCGGCGAGTACCGCTACGACTTCGGCGACACGGTCGGGATGACGCCGTTGATGCCGATGTACACGCTCGGCCACGACTTCGTCCCGCCCGAGCTCCACTCCGGGGGCCTCCGCTACCACGGCGACTCGCCGCTCGTCAGCGCGCTGGTCAAGGCGGGCCTCGTCGAGGCCACGGCGGTCGCGCAGACGAGCGCCTTCGCGGCCGCCGTCCGGTTCGCCGAGACCGAGGGGATCATCCCGGCGCCGGAGGCCGCGCACGCGATCCGGGCGGCGCTCGACGAGGCCGAGGCGGCGAAGGACGCGGGCGAGGAGCGGGTGATCCTCTTCAACCTCTCCGGCCACGGCCACTTCGACATGTCGGCCTACGACGCCTACCACCGCGGCGAGCTCGCCGACCTCGAGTTCTCCGAGGCCGACATGGAGGCGGCGCTGGAGCGCCTGCCCGAGACGCCGGCGATCGCCTGAGAATCCGATGGAGCGCTCCCCGCACGCGACGAAGGTCCTGATCGGCGCCGCCGCGCTGCTCGCGATCGTCGTCGCGGTGGTCCTGATCGCCCGATCCGGCGGTGGCGACGATGGCGACACCGGCGAGGTGTCGGACGATCTCGCGAGCAAGCCGACGATCGAGGTCCCCTCGGGCCCGGCGCCGACCGAGCTCGTCAGCGAGGACATCGTCACCGGCGACGGCGCGACCGCCGAGCAGGGCGACACCGTCGAGGTCCAATACGTGGGCGTCGACTACGAGACCGGCGAGGAGTTCGACACCTCCTGGGGCGGGGGCGAGCCGTTCAGCTTCCAGCTCGGCTCCGGCCAGGTGATTCCGGGTTGGGACCAGGGAGTCGAGGGGATGAAGGTGGGCGGTCGCCGCGAGCTGATCGTCCCGCCCGACCTCGCCTCCGGCGCCCAGGGCTCGCCGCCGACGATCGGCCCGAACGCCACCCTCCTGTTCGTGATCGACCTGCTCGACGTCAAGCCGGGCGGCGCCTCGCAGCCGCCCGGCTGAGCCGGCCCCGGAGCCGGGGAGGCCCCGGCTCCGCGGAGTGCAGGAGCTTCAGCCCTCCTTGCTGTACTTGAACGAGATGCCGAGGCGGACGCGGAAGTCGGCGACCTCGCCGTCCTCGATCGTCACGTCCTGGCGGACGACCTCGGCGATGCGGAGCTCGCGCACCGACTCGCCGGCGGTCGCGACCGCGTTCCTGGCCGCCTGCTCCCATGAATCCGGGCTGACGCCGATCACCTCGGTGACCCGGTAGACGCTGTCTGCCATCGCTCCTCCTTCGGGTTGGGTCTCCTCAACCTACCCGCAGCCGCCAAGGCGCCGATCAGCCGGCGCCGGTGCCCGCTCCCGGCGGCGGAGACGGCGAGCCCATGCCGACCGGAACCGCGGCCGGCGGCGGCTCGGGATCAGTCCTCGAACAGCGCGTAGCCGTACTCGCCGCGCCGGGAGGCGATCCTGGCGATCGCGAGGATCCGCTCGTCGTCGTTGTCCGCGATCTGGGCGAGCCGGGAGCGGACGCGGCCGGCGGCGCGGGTGCAGAAGGTGTCGGCGATGTAGCGCTCCTGCTCCGGGGGCTCGGCGC
>CAZTGN010000168.1:0-2361 GCA_964613275.1 uncultured Conexibacter sp.
CTTGCCATTCGCGCCTAAGCCCGATCGGAGTTGCGAGCCCGCGCCGTGACGGCTTGCCGAGAACGTACGAAGAGGGGCGTAGGACGCCCACGATCATGCGTTCCTCGCGCTGACTGCGATCCGCCCGCGGCGGGAGCCGCCGCGGGCGGTCTACGCGTAGAGGCCCTCGATCTGCTCCGCGTACTTCACGGCGACGATGTTGCGCTTGACCTTCATGGTCGGCGTCAGCTCGCCGGTCTCCTGGGAGAGATCGTGGGGGAGGACCTCGATCTTCTTGACCTGCTCGACGCGGGCGAACTTCGCGTTCACCCGGTCGACGTGGGTCATGATCGAGGCCTTGCCGTCGGCGTCGTCGGCGAGCGCGGCGGGGTCGTCGGCGAGGCCGTGCTCGGCCGCGTAGGCGGTCACCGCCTCGGGGTCGAGGGTCACGAGCGCGACCAGGTAGGGGCGGCGGTCGCCGATGACCACGCACTGGCTCACCAGCGGGTGCTGCTTGATCTCCGCCTCGAGGTTGGCCGGGGTGATGTTCTTGCCCCCGGCGGTGATGATGATGTCCTTCTTGCGCCCCGTGATCGACAGGTAGCCGTCGCCGTCGAGCTCGCCGATGTCGCCGGTGTGGAGCCAGCCGTCGACGATCGTCTCCGAGGTCGCCTCCTCGTTCTTGTAGTAGCCCTGGAAGATGTTCGGCCCCTTGATCAGGACCTCGCCGTCGTCGGCGATCTTCACCTCGCAGCCGGGGAGCGGCCGGCCGACGGTCCCGAACTTGAAGTCGGAAGGGATCGAGATCGTCGCCGCGGTCGAGGTCTCGGTCATCCCGTAGCCCTCGAGGACGAGCACGCCGGCCGCGTCGAAGAAGCGGAGGATGTCGCTGTTGATCGGGGCGGCGCCGCTGACGCACTGGCGGACGCGGCCGCCGAACAGGTTGCGGATCTTCGCGAGCACCTGGGCGTCCGCGAACGCGTACTGGCGGGCGAGCAGGAACCCGGGTTCCTCGCCGCGGCGCTCGATCTCACGGACCTTCACCCCGACGCCGATCGCCCACCAGAAGATCCGCTTCCTGATCCCGCCCTCCTTGTCGGCGCTGGCGGTGGCGGCCGTGTAGATCTTCTCGAAGATCCGTGGGACGGACGGGAAGTAGTGCGGCCGGACCTCGCTCAGGTTGGGGATGATCTTCAGCGGGTCGCGCTCCCAGTAGGCGATCGAGCCGCCGACGTCGAAGCTCCCGAGCTGCAGCAGCAGCGCGAACGAGTGGGCGAGGGGAAGGAACAGGTAGACGATGTCGCCGGGCTCGACGACGGATACGGAGAGGGTCATGTCGAGCATCGCCCGGTAGTTGCCGTGGCTGATCACGCAGCCCTTCGGCGGGCCGGTCGTCCCCGACGTGTAGATGAAGGTGCAGGTGTCCTCGGCGGTGACCGCGGCGTAGCGAGCCTCCCACTCGGAGCTGTCGCGCCCGGCTCCGCGGCGACGCAGCTCGTCGAGGTCGATCGCGTCGCCGGCGGTCCCCTCGATGATCACGACCTGCTCGAGCTTCGGCAGCCGGTCCCGCACCGCGCGGACCTTGGCGAGCTGCTCCTCGTCCTCGACGATGACGACCCGCGCGTCGGAGTTCTCGAGCACGTAATGGCATTCCTCGGCGGAGTTGGTCTGGTAGATCGGGACGACGGTCGCGCCGATGCTGAGCGCCGCGAAGTCGAGGAAGGTCCATTCGGGACGCGTGTTGGCGAGGATCGACACCTTGTCGCCCTTCTCGATCCCGAGGTCGATCAGGCCGAGGGCGAGGCGCTCGACGATCTCCCCGACCTCCGCGAAGGTGCGGCTGACCCAGCCGCCGGAGGGCTCCTTCCAGCGCACCGCCGGCGTCTCGCCGTAGCGGGCGGCGGCCAGCGGCAGCAGGTCGGCGATCGTCCTGCTGCCCGTCCCCCCGGCGGTCGCCGCCGCGGTCACCGCGGCTGCCTCCATGACGCTGTCGCTCCTCTCGATCGCAACGGAACCGGGCCCGATCCGGGCCTCGGCGGCGGATTCTATGGAACCCGGGCGGCCCGGACCGGCCGCCGGGGCTTCAGGCGGCGCGCTTGTCGGTCTGCTTGCCGAGCTGACGCAGGGAGGTCATGAACAGCGTCTTGTCGATGCGCCCGTGCAGGATCGGGATCCCCATCTGGACGCATCTGGCGATCACCTCCTGCCGCTTCATGTCGAACTCGTCGGCAAGCTCCGTGGGCGTCAGGTGATTGGCCAAGGCACTCCTCCTGATGGTGGATCGCGTGCAGGATGTATATCGGCTGCCGGCGACGTGTCAAGCAGCGGGGCAGGCGTAGTCCATCCGTCCAGGGCCGGGTCCGTTGCTGGACCGGGCCGCTC
>CAZTGN010000168.1:2371-5940 GCA_964613275.1 uncultured Conexibacter sp.
GAGACCTTCAACCGCGTTCACATCTCCTGGTCATCGTCGGCCCCGCACCCGAGCGGGGTCGACGACTTTCGGGGGCTGGGCGCGCGGCCCGCTCTACGATGGTCGCCGTGACGACCGAGCAGACCGCAGCCGCGAGCACCGCCGCCGGTGAGTTCGTCGAGTCGCTGATGGACACCGACCTCTACTCGATGGGGGCGTTCTTCAGCGACCAGCATCCCGAGCTGGTCGACGAGGTCGTCGATCGAAGCGCCGAGATCGAGCGAACCGGTCTCTCCGCCTACGCGGAGGCGAACGGGATCGATGTCGAGGAGGCGTTCGGGATGCTGCTCACCGGGCTCGCCGTCCGCTACTACAAGGCAGTCGCCGGCTAGATCTTGCAGAGCCGCTGGATCCCGCTAGTCCTGCTCAGCGTCGCCGCGATCGCGCTCGGCGGCGCGATCGTCTCGCTGTCGGTCGGCGAGCACAAGGAGGAGGAGTTCGCGATCGAGGGCGCCGGCGAGGTCCAGGCGCTGATCGCGGGCATCCCCCAGCTCGGCGACCGCCTCGGGACCGCCGACGCGCCGATCACGATCGACGTCTTCAACGACATCCAGTGCACCCGCTGCGCCGACTACCAGCTCGCGGTGATCGACCCGCTGATCCGCGACCACGTGCGAACCGGCGGAGCGCAGATGATCTTCCGCCACTACCCGCTCGGCGGTGAGCCGGTGACGCTCGGCGGCGTCGCCGCCGAGGCGGCCGGCGAGCAGGACCGCCAGTGGCAGTTCATCGAGCTCTTCGTCCGCAACCTCGACCAGGTCCCCGAGCAGGGGGTCACCCGGGAGTTCCTCGACGAGATCGCCGCGGCCGTGCCGAAGCTCGAGGTCGCCGACTGGGAGGAGGCGATGGCGGGCACCGAGGCCGAGCAGGCAGCCCGCGCCGGCAACGACCTCGGCACGCAGCTGAAGATCCCCGCCGACCCGGCGGTCGTCGTCACCGGCCCGAGCGGCAGCGAGGAGCTCGACGGCGCCCCCGGCCTCGAGGACGTCGAGGCGGCCATCGACCGCGCCGGTTAGTCATACTCCGTCGCCCTCGGGGCGTGGCGCAGCCTGGTAGCGCGCACCGTTCGGGTCGGTGAGGTCCCCGGTTCAAATCCGGGCGCCCCGATACGCCGGGTCCCGCTGAGCGAGCGGGATCCGGCGCAGTCGAGCCCGGCCCGGTCCGCGCTTCAGGGATGCGGTCGCAGGATGTCGTGCTCTCGGGTACGGTGGGGCGCAGAGCGACGAGAGGAGTCGATCGATGAACCCCGCCGACCTTCGCCGGCGGTTCGGCGGCGAGCTACTCGCCCCCGACGATGCCGGCTACGAGGACGCGCGCTCGATCTTCAACGCGATGATCGCCAAGCGGCCGGCGCTGATCGCCCGCTGCGAGTCCCCCGGCGACGTCATGGCCGCGCTCGGATTCGCGCGCGACTCGGGGCTCGAGGTCTCGATCCGCGGCGGCGGCCACAGCGTCACCGGCGCCAGCCTCACCGACGGCGGGCTGGAGATCGACATGCGACCGATGAACGCCGTCACGGTGGATCCCGAGGCGCGCCTCGCGACGGTGCAGGGCGGCGCCACCTGGGGCGACTTCGACCGCGCCACCCAGCCCCACGGCCTGATCTCGACGGGAGGCCGGGTCTCGACGACCGGCGTCGCCGGGCTGACGCTGGGCGGCGGCTCGACCTGGCTCGAGCGCAAGTTCGGGTTCGCGTGCGACAGCCTCGAGTCCGTCACGCTGATCACCGCCGACGGTCGGGTCGTGACCGCGAGCGAGTCCTCCAACCCGGAGCTGTTCTGGGCCCTGCACGGCGGCGGCGGCAACTTCGGGGTCGCGACCGAGCTCGTCTTCCGGCTCGAGCCCCTGCCGGCGGCGAGCTTCGCGCTGCTCCTGTGGCCCGCCGAGGCCGGGCCCGAGCTCGCCGGCCGCTACCGCGCGCTGATCGAGGGCGGCGCCCCGCTCGAGCTGGGCGGCGCCTTCGCATACATCACCGGCCCGCCGGAGGAGTTCGTGCCCGAGCACCTTCAGGGCCGGCTGGTGGCCGGGGTGATCGGGGTCTACGCCGGCGGCGAAGCAGAGATGCGGGAGGCGCTCGCCCCGGTTCTCGAGCTCGAGCCCGAGGCGGAGATGATCGCCGAGATGCCGTACGCGGAGATCCAGTGCGCGATCGACGATCCGCCCGGATACCGCAACTACTGGTCCGCCGAGCACCTGGCGAGCCTTCCCGACGAAGCGGTCGAGCTGTTCTGCCGGCGGGCGCACGACATGGTGGTTCCGTCGCCGTCACAGCACATCCTCTTCCCCTGGGGAGGGGCCGTCGCCGAGGCCGCGGACGAGTGGCCGCTGCCGCACCGCGTCGCGAAGTGGGTCGCCCACCCGCTCGGGCTCTGGGAGCAGCCGGGCGACGACGAGCAGGCCCGCTCATGGGCGCGGGGCACGTGCGAGGACCTGCGCCCGTTCTCGACCGGATCGGTCTACCTCAACTTCGAGTCCGAGAGCGAGGACCGGGTCGAGCAGGGCTTCGGGAGCGAGAACTACCGGCGCCTGGCCGCGGTCAAGGCCGAGCTCGATCCCGACGACGTCTTCCACCTCCACCACGACATCAGGCCGATGCAGGCGGCTTGACCTTGAAGTGCGGCCGCCGCCGGCCCGCCGGCGCGAAGCCGTTGCAGGCGGCTTGATGTTGGCGATGCGATCGCCGTCGGCCGGGATGCGACGGCCTTCGCCGGCAGCCGCCAGCGCGGTCGGGCCGGCCCTCAATGCCGGTTTGCGAGTGCGACGAAGGGGTCGAGCGCGGCCGGGTTGGCGAGCGACTCGCGGCTCGCCGCCTGCTCCGGCGGCGTGCCCATCAGGATCCGCTTCACCGGGACCTCCAGCACCTTGCCGGAGAGGGTGCGCGGGACCTCGGCGATCGCCCTGACCTCGTTCGGGACGTGGCGGGGGGAGCACTGCTCGCGGACCGCAGCCGCGATCCGCTTCGTCAGCTCCTCGTCCAGCTCGACCCCGTCGGCGAGGACGACGAAGAGCGGCATCCAGCTCTCCTCGCCGTCGCGGGGGATGTCGACGACGAGGGCGTCGAGGATCTCGTCGAGCGAGAGCACGGCGCGGTAGATCTCGCTCGTGCCCATCCGGATCCCACCGCGGTTGATCGTCGAGTCGGAGCGTCCGTAGATGATCGCGGTGCCGCGGTCGGTGATCTCGATCCAGTCGCCGTGGCGCCAGACGCCGGGATAGGTATCGAAGTAGCTCTCGCGCAGCCGGCGGCCGTCCTCGTCGCCCCAGAAGAAGACCGGCATCGAGGGCATCGGCTGGGTGAGGACGAGCTCGCCGACCTCGCCGACCAGATCCTCGCCGCTCGGCCCGAAGGCGTGCAGGTCGGCGCCGAGGGCGCGCGCCTGCAGCTCGCCCTCGTAGACGGGGAGGGTGGGGACGCCGCCGACGAAGGCCGTGCAGACGTCGGTCCCGCCCGAGGTCGAGAACAGCCAGGTGTCGGAGCCGAGCTGCTCGTAGACCCAGTCGAAGCCCTCGGGTGAGAGCGGCGAACCGGT
>CAZTGN010000169.1:0-5930 GCA_964613275.1 uncultured Conexibacter sp.
CGAGGCCGGACGGGCGATGAGCTACGCGGCGCTGCGGCTCCTGGACTCGGGGCAGGATGCGCTGCGCGAGGTGACGGCCGCGAAGCTCTTCACCCAGCGCGCCGCCGTCGAGGTCGCCGACGACACGGTCCAGATCCACGGCGGCTACGGCTACATGCGCGAGTACGAGGTCGAGCGGGTCCTCCGCGATACCCGCCTCGGCCCGATCGGTGGCGGCACCGACGAGGTGATGAAGGAGATCCTTGGACGCGGCTTCGGCCTCTGAGCGGCCGCGGCGGCTCGAGCTCGACGACGCCGATCGCGTCGCGCGCGTGCTCGCCCGCGCGTTCGCCTGGCACGAGCCCTGGGGCGAGTGGGCGATGCCGGACCCCAACGACCGCGAGGAGCGGATCTTCGAGCGGTTCCGGCTCGACCTCGTCCGGCGCTTCATCCCCGATGGCGAGTGCTGGACGATCGGCGGGCGCGCGGTGACGATGTGGATCCCGCCCGCCGTCGCGTCGCTGCAGTACCGCCGCAGCGAGGAGGACTACGCGGCCTACGGCGAGGCGGCGGCGGCGATGCGCGCCGGCGACGTGCTGCTCGCCTCGCTGAAGCCCGACGGCGAGCACTGGTATCTGGACACGATCGCGACCGATCCCGACCTGCACGGCCGCGGCCTCGGCGGGCGGCTGCTCGACCACGACCTCGCGATCCGAGACGCCGCCGGCGACGCCTGCGCCCTCGACACCCACACCGAGGAGAACCTCGGCTTCTACCGGCGCCGCGGCTTCGAGGTGATCGGCTCCGGATCGCTCGCGCCCGGCCTCGACGTCCACGTGATGTATCGACCGGCCGCCAGGAAATAGAGTCCCGCGGGCTTCACCCACGACAAGGAGACACACGAAATGGGACTTCTCGACGGCAAGGCGGCGATCATCACCGGCTCGGCCCGCGGCATCGGCCGGGCGACGGCGGAGCTGTTCGCCGCAGAGGGCGCGAAGGTGCTGATCAACGACATCGACGGGGACGTCGCCGAGCAGGCGGCGAGCGAGATCGACGGCGAGACCGCGGTCTTCAGCGGCGATCTGACCGCGCCCGGGGCCGCCGACGATCTCGTCGCCGCGGCCGTCGACGCGTTCGGCGCCGTCGATGCGGTCGTCAACAACGCCGGCTACACGTGGGACGGCGTCGTCCACCAGATGACCGACGAGCAGTTCCAGGCGATGCTCGACATCCACACGATCGTGCCCTTCCGGGTGATCCGCGCCCTCGCCCCGCACTGGCGCGAGGCCGCCAAGGCGGAGCGGGACGAGGGTCGCGAGGTCTACCGCAAGATCATCAACATCTCGTCGGTCTCGGGAACGATGGGCAACGCCGGCCAGGCCAACTACTCGGCCGCGAAGGCCGGCGTCACCGGCCTGACGAAGACGATCGCCAAGGAGTGGGGCCAGTTCAAGGTCAACTGCAACGCGATCGCCTTCGGCTTCGTCGAGACGCGCCTGACGGCCTCGAAGGAGACCGCCGGCGCGATCGAGCGCGAGGGCGAGAGGATCGAGCTCGGAATCCCCGAGCAGATGCGCCAGATGGCCTCGATGATGATCCCGCTCGGCCGCCCCGCCAAGCCGGAGGAGGCGGCCGGCCCCGTCCTGCTCCTCTGCTCCGACTACGCCAACTACATCCACGGCCAGGTGATCAACGTCACCGGCGGCCAGTTCACGGGGATGTACTCGTAGGGCGACCCGGCGGGACGGCTCCGGCCGGGGCTGCCGCGGTTGCTCGCCGGCTCACGCCGGGTGCGGCCTTCGGCCGTCGGCTCGCGCCGAGCTCCCACGCTGCCCGTCGGCACGCCCGCCTCCCGCCTTGCCCGGGCGGTGATCTGGCACCGAAGGGAAGGCTGGCGGCGGTGAACGGCCCGGCAACCGGCCCCGCCGGGTCGCCGTCGGCCGTTGCCGGCGGCAGCCAGAGCGGGCTCGATGCCCGCTTGGCATCCACCGCTCCCGTTCGGGTCCCGCGCGTGCCGAGGCCCCACGGGAGCGAGCCGACGCGACTTCCCAGCATGCCGCGGTTTCGCGCATCCGCCGGGCCGGCAGCGGGCTACCGGGCTCTCGGGAGAGCGAGCCGACGCGACTCTCCCCAGCAAGCCGGGGTTTCGCGCATCGGTTCGGGTACCGGCGGGTACCCGGGCCCCGAGGGGCACGGTGACACCGCCTCCACGGCCCGGACGCCGATCCTTCCCCGGTCAGGTGAAGCATCGGCGCCGCGCGGGCATCGGCCGCCAGCGGTCCCGTTTCCGTAGCGCCTCCGGTGCCCCGATCCGCCTGATCCGCCCGCGTTCGTTCCCTTCGGCGCCAAGTCACCGTCCGGGCAGCGACGGCAGCCCCGGCCCCAGCCCACGGCAACGGCAGAAGCCCCGGCGCGAGCCGACAGGCGACGACAACGCCCGGGCGCGAGCCCACGCCGACGACGCGATGTCGCTATTCGAGGATCGCGGCCGTCGGCGCCTTGCCGCGCGGGATCGTGGCGACGGCGACGATGCCGGCGAGGATCATCGCGATCGCCATGCCGTAGAAGACCGTCTGGGTCGATTGGGCGAAGCCTTCCTGGACGGCCTGCAGGAACTGCTCTGCCTTCTCACCGGCGTGCTGCTGGAGGGCCCCGGAGCCCTCGCCTCCCCCTGACTGGCTGAGGGAGTCGACCACGGCGTCGGCCTGGGCCTTGGTGGCGCCGAGGTCCTCGAACCGGGTCTCGAGGTCGGAGCGGTTCTCTGAGATCAGCACGGTGCCGAGGACGGCGAGGCCGACGCTGGCGCCGACGTTGCGCATCGTCTGCGTGATCCCGGTGACCTCGCCGTAGCTGGTGTGCGGAGCCCGGTTGAGGGCATCGGTGGTGACGGGCCCGAGGACGAAGCCGGTTCCGGCGCCGGCGATCATGATTCGCCACCACTGGTCCCAGTCTGCGCCGGAGGCGACGTCGGGCATCGACTCGGCCCAGAGGTAGAAGCCGACCGCGGCGATCGCGCAGCCGATCACGACCGGCATCCGCGCACCGCCCTTGTCGAGCATCCGGCCGCCCCATTGCGCCGCGATCACGAAGCCGGCGAAGAAGATGCCGATGTAGAGGCCGGCATTGCTGGGGTCGAAGCCGAGCGAGATCTGCGAGTACATGCTCGCGAACAGGAACATCGGCACGAACGCGATCGAGATCAGAAAGAGCACGGCGTTGTCGCCGGCGAAGGCGCGGCTGGCGAAGATGCGGAGCTGCATCAGCGGCTGATCGACGCGGAGCTCGACGCGGATGAAGACTGCGATCAGGACGAGGCCGACCGCGATCGAGCCCCAGGTCGCGAGGCTGTCCCAGCCCCAGGCGCTCGACTGCTGCAGGCCGAGCACGAGCAGGCCGATCCCGAACGCCGCGAGCACCGCCCCGCGGTAGTCGAGCGGCGCCGGCCGGCGCGTGTCGTCGGGCTTCGCCCGCAGCGTCATGATGACGGCGGCGATCGCCACCGGCACGTTGATCCAGAAGATCGCCCGCCAGGTGAGCTCGATCAGGTAGCCGCCGGCGAGCGGGCCGAGCGCCGTCAGCCCTCCGGCGATCCCGAAGAACGCCGCCATCGCCTTCCCGCGCTCGTCCTGCGGGTAGGCGGCGACGACGATCGCGAGAGCCGCCGGGAACATGATCGCGGCGCCGGCGCCCTGGACGACGCGCCAGAAGATCAGCCAGGCCTCGGCGATCCCGCCGGCGGGCGTCGCCCCGCAGAGGGCAGAGGCGGTCGCGAAGATCGCGATCCCGATCAGGACCATCCGGCGGTGACCGGCGATGTCGGCGATCCGGCCGCCGAAGGCGAAGAGCGCCGCGAGCGCCACCAGATAGCCGTTGATGACCCACTGCACGCCCGCCTCGCTCAGCCCGAGGTCCTTCTGCAGGTCGGGGACCGCGATCGCGACGATCGTCTGGTCGATGAACGTCATCGCGACCGCGCAGATCATCGCCGCCAGCACCAGTCGCTTGTTCGACCCCGCGTTCAACCTCTGCCTCTCGCCTCGAAGCTTGCCGCGGTGACTTCTCCGGGGCCGGCCGGACTCCTCCCGCTCAGCGCCGCTCCTCGGCCGGCGGCTCGGCCGGCTCGCCGGCGCCGACCGCGGGCGGCCACGACCCGAACCAGTTGTCACGGGCGCCGTCGATCGTCAGCACCGCGCCGCTGAAGAAGTCGCCCGCCGGGGAGGCGAGGTACGCGACCAGCCAGGCCACCTCCTCGGGCCGGCCGAGGCGGCCGAGCGGGACCGTCCGCGGCGCCATCTCGACGAGCTCGGGCGGATACTTGGTGCGGAAGACCTCGGTCTCGAACTGCCCGGGCGCGATCGCGCAGAGCCGGATCCCGAAGCGCGACCACTCGATCGAGAGCGTCCGCATCATGTTCTCGACCGCCGCCCGGGCGGCGCCGGAGTGGACCATCCCCGGCATCCCGTTGTGCGGCGAGAGGGTGATGCTGACGACCTTGCCCGAGCGCTGCGGGATGAAGGCCTTCGTCGCCGCCGCGTGGGTCATGTTCCACGTCCCCTGCACGTTGAGCTCGGTCACGGTTCGAAAGCCCTTGGCGCTGATCGTCTCGGCCGGGGCGAGGAACTGGCCACCGGCGTTGTTGACGAGCAGGTCGAGCCGGCCGTGACGATCGAGGGTGGAGTCGACGAGATCGGCGACCGCGTCCTCGTCGCGGATGTCGGTGACGACGGCATCGGCGGTCCCGCCGAGCGCCTCGAGCGCTTCCCGCGTCGCTTCGATCGGCTCGGCGCGCCGGCCGCAACCGACCACGGTCGCGCCGAGCCGGCCGAGCTCGAGCGCCGTCTCGCGACCGAGCCCGGAGCCGGCGCCGGAGACGATCGCGACGGAGCCGTCGAGGAGCCCGGGCGCGAAGATCTTCGACGGTTGCGGGGTCACCCCCACCAGCCTATTGCGAGCGCCCGTGCGGTCGCCGCTCGGAGGTCGGGGAGCCCGCCCGGCGGCAAGTAGCCTCCGAGCGGATGAAGGCAGAGGCGAAGCCGCTGGAGGGGCCACTGCCGGGCGGCGGCGAGCCCGGCACGACGGTCCGTGTCGAGCCGCTCCTCGGTGGCTCGATCTCCGGTCCCTCGGGGTTCTTCGAGAGCCGCGGCGGCCGCCTCGCGAAGCTGCGGATGCTCGGCGTGGGCACGCCGCGGTCGCGCTGGTGGCGGGTCCCGGTGCCGGCCTATCTGATCACCCACCCGACCGCGGGCCCGATGCTCGTCGACACCGGCTTTCACGCCTCGGTCGCGGCGAAGCCCGCCGCCAACCTCGGCCGCCTCGTCACCCGCTTCGGACGCCCGGGGATCGAACCCGGTCGCGACATCCCCGCCCAGCTCCGCGAGCGCGGCATCGACGAGCGCGGCCTGAAGACGGTCGTGCTCACCCACCTCCACTTCGACCACGCATCCGGGATCGCCGAGTACCCGGGGGCGACGTTCGTCCTCTCGAAGGCCGAATGGGACGCGGCCACGACCGACCCGCGGCCGTTCCTCCGCGGCTACAGGCCCGCCCACTACGACTATCTCTTCGACTACCGGACGATCGACTTCGACGGCACCGGCATCGCCTCCTACGCGAGCTTCGGGCGCAGCTTCGACCTGCTCGGCGACGGCAGCGTTCGCCTCGTCTACACGCCCGGCCACTCGGCCGGTCACTGCTCGGTGGTCGCGCGCCTGCGCGATCGCGACCTCGTGATCGCCAGCGACGCGATCTACACGCAGGCGCAGCTCGAAGGGCGCAACCCGCCGCCGCGCCCGCTCGACATGCACCGCTGGAGCCGGTCGCTGCGCGAGCTGCAGCAGTTCGCCCGAACCTACCCGCGCGCGGAGATCCTCCCCGGGCACGATCCGGAGCGCGGGTAGTCGGTGGCGAAGAGCTACGAGTAGCGGGGGGCCGGCGCCGGCCTGCCGTCG
>CAZTGN010000170.1:0-5923 GCA_964613275.1 uncultured Conexibacter sp.
CCTCGAGGCGGGCGAGCGGCCGCTGCTCGGCCGGACGGTCGCCGTCGTCGGCGGCGGCGACACCGCGATGGACGCGGCGCGGACGGCGAAGCGGCTCGGCGCCACCGACGCGGTCGTCGTCTACCGGCGGACCCGCGAGCAGATGCCCGCCCACGACGTCGAGTTCGAGGAGGCCGCCGAGGAGGGCGGGATGATGCGCTGGCTGTCGACGATCAAGCGGGCCGACGAGGGCCGCCTGGTGCTCGAGCGGATGGAGCTCGACGAGACCGGCTTCCCGCAGCCGACCGGGGAGCTCGACGAGCTCGAGGCCGACGCGCTCGTGCTCGCGCTCGGACAGGAGTGCGATCTCTCGCTCGTCGAGGGGGTTCGGGGGATCGAGGTCAGCGACGGCGTCGTCAGCGTCGGCCCGAACCTGATGACCGGTCGGGCCGGGGTCTTCGCGGGCGGCGACATGGTCCCGGCCGAGCGCTCGGTCACGGTCGCGATCGGCCACGGCCGCCGCGCCGCCGACAACGTCGATGCCTGGCTGCGCAGCGCCGCGCCGCCGGCGCCGGCGGAGCCCGAGCTCGCCGCCTTCGAGACCCTCAACACCTGGTACTACGCCGACGCCCCGCGCACGCGCCGGCCGCGTCTCGACGCGGTTCGCCGGCAGAGCAGCTTCGCGGAGGTCGTGCAGGGCCACGATGCCTCGACGGCGCTGTTCGAGGCGCGCCGCTGCCTGTCGTGCGGCAACTGCTTCTCCTGCGACAACTGCTACGGGGTCTGCCCCGACAACGCGGTGATCAAGCTCGGTCGGCCCGGCGAGCGCTACGAGATCGACTACGACTACTGCAAGGGCTGTGGGCTCTGCGTCGCCGAATGCCCGAGCGGGGCGATCCAGATGGTTCCCGAGGAGATCTGAGGGGCGGGACGCCAGCCGGTAGGTTCGGGCGGTGGCCGACCGCCATGACCTCGACTTCACCTACTCGCTGATCGACCGGCTCTTCCGGCTCAGCCTCGGCGAGCAGGCCGACTTCAGCGGCGCCAAGTTCGACGGCGACTTCTCGCTGACGCTGGAGCAGGCGCAGCGGCGCAAGCACGAGTACGTGGCCGAGCGGATCGGGATCGGGCCGGGGCGGAGGCTGCTCGACCTCGGCTGCGGCTGGGGGCCGCTGCTCGCCTTCAATCGCGAGCGCGGCGGCGTCGGCGTCGGCGTGACGCTGTCGGCGGCGCAGCTGCGGGCCTGCCGTCGGCACGACCTCGACGTTCGCCTGCTCGACGCACGGCGGGTCGATCGCGACGCGCTCGGCCCCTTCGACGCGGTGGCCAGCCTCGGCGCCTTCGAGCACTTCTGCTCTCCCGCCGACCACGATGCCGGCCGCCAGGAGGAGATCTACTCCGACCTCTTCGCGAACGTCGCCGCGGTCCTGCCGCCGGGCGGACGGCTCTATCTGCAGACGATGACCTTCGGCCCCAACGCCGGCGAGCCCGTACACGGCGACGTCGACGCGCCGCCCGACTCCGATTCCTACTTCCTCGGGCTGATGGCACGCCAGTTCCCGGGGTCGTTCCTGCCCTCCGGCCGCGAGCAGATCGTCCGCGCCGCCGCGCCGCACCTGCGGCTCGTCGAGAGCTCGAGCGGCAGGCTCGACTACATCGAGACGATCTCCCGCTGGCGCCGCCGCTTCGCCGAGCCGGGGCTGCGCAAGGCGCTGGTCAAGGCGACGCTCGTCCCCCGCTGGCTGTTCAGCCGCGAGTTCCGGCTCGCCTTCACCTCCGGCGTCAGCGCCAACACCGTCTGCTTCGAGCGTCAGCTCCTCGAGCACTACCGGCTCGTCTTCGAGCGGCCGTAGGCGCGGGCACGGCGATCGTCCCGGCGGAGGCGACGCGGGACCGACGCGGGACCGAGCGACCGCGGCCGGACATCGGCGCATTCTGTTGACGGATGCGCAACAATGCCGCCCGGATGACCTGGGAGAGTCTCGTTCGAGGTGGGTCGGCGGCCGTCGTGGCCGCATTCCTGCTCGCCCTCGTCGGCGCCGCGCCGGCCAGCGCCGGTGAGCCGATCCTGCACCCGGCGAGCTACTCGGGGATGACGACCTACAGCTGCCGTTCGGACGCGATCGACATCCACCCGGGCCAGAACATCAACGACTACCGCGTCACCAAGGTCTGCCCGCACGCCGAGGTCGTCAAGGGTCCGGGCAGCACCGACGTCTTCGCGGCCGGCTCCACCGACGAGGGCTTCATCACCCGCTTCAAGCCGAGCATGCTGGAGATCAAGCCGAGCGGCAAGCTCGTGACGCCGTCGGTCTGGGACCTCCACCTCCACCACGTCGTCTGGCTCACCGACGCCGGCCCGACCTACGCCTCGGGCGAGGAGAAGACCGAGATGATGCTGCCGCAGGGCTACGGCGGCAGGGTCGAGGCGACCGACGACTGGGGCGTCAACCAGATGCTCCACAACCTCAACCAGTCCGACAACCGTCAGGTCTACCTGACCTGGGAGATCGACTGGGTTCCGGAGACGACGCCGGCGCGGACCGACATCATCGACACGAACATCCGCTGGATGGACGTCGCCGGGGCGCCGCAGGCCTATCCCGTCTTCGACGCCGAGAAGGGCTTCGACCGCGACGGCGACGGCAGGTTCGTGTTCCCCGACGAGGTTCCCACCGATCCGTCCGAGCCCGGCTACGAGGAGCGCGAGAACATCAGCAACGCGCGGATGTGGACGGTGCAGAACCCGCAGGGAGCGACGCTCGTCTTCGGCGCCGGACACCTCCATCCCGGCGGGAAGAACGTGAAGATGATGGTCGCCCGCGACGGCCCCGACGCCGGCACGGTCGACGGTGACGACCCGTCCGAGGTGAGGGATCTCTTCAAGTCGACCGCGAAGTACTACGAGCCCGCCGGCGCCGTCAGCTGGGACGTCGCGATGCGGGCGACCCCGCGCGAGTGGCGGATCAGCCTCGAGCAGGGCGACACGGTGTTCATCAACGTCAGCTACGACGTCAAGAAGGCGTCGTGGTACGAGTCGATGGGGATCCTGCCGGTCGGCTACGCGGTCGGCCATCCCGACCCCGCTGCCAGGGACCCGTTCACCGACGCGGCCGAGGTCAGGGCGATGTACGAGGCGGGCGGAACCCTCACCCACCGGCGCCTCGAGGAGAACATCGACAAGCATGCCGGCAAGGACCTCGGGCTGCCGAACCCGCGCAAGCTCAAGGGCAAGGGCACGGTGCCGCCGACCGGGATCGACATCCGCAGCTTCCTCTACGGACAGGGCGGCTTCACCGCCGTGCGCGACTTCCCGACGAGCCTGATGCGTCCGCCGGTGATCGACTCCGGCGAGACGGTGACGTTCACCAACTACGACGCGCTCCCCGACCAGACCAACGAGGAGCAGGCCTGGCACACGATCACCTCCTGCCGCCTGCCCTGCAACAAGGACTCGGGGATCGGCTACCCGCTCGCCAACGGCCCGGTCAAGTTCGACTCCGGCCAGCTCGGCTACGGCCGGTTCCTGAGCTCCGGGGTGACGACCGGCTCGAACGTCTACACGACGCCGCCGCTTCCCTACCGCAAGGGCAAGAAGGCCAACGGCAAGCAGGCCAACACCACCACCTACACCTACTTCTGCCGGATCCACCCGCTGATGCGCGGCTCGGTCCGGGTCCGCAAGTAGCGGCCCACGGCGGCGCTTCCGCTCCTGCGGGCGGGCGGGGCAACCGGCACGCGTCGCCAACCGGTGTGACATAGTCCCGCGCGATGGGGACGAGGTCGACCAGGGCGGGGATCGGCGCGGCTGCGACGACGGCATCGATCGCGGCGTTGGCGCTGCTGGTCGGCGCGCCGACCGCGACGGCGGCGCCCGAGCTCGACGCGCGCGGCAGCGCCGAGCAGGTCCAGGTCACCGGCGCCACCCCGGGCGCGAAGGTGAAGCTGCGCCGCGACGGCGCCACCGTCGCCACCCAGCAGGGGGGCGAGCTCGGCGGAGTCGTCTTCCGCAAGGTCGATCCGGGCCGCGGCTACACCGTCAGCACGGAGGGGATCGGGACCCGGCCGGTCCGCGTCTTCAGCAACCGCGGCAGGCCGCCCGACACCGACGTCTACGACCAGGCGATCGGCGACGGCTACGGCTACCTGACGACCCGCGACGGGACCGAGCTCGCGATCAACGTCCACCTGCCGGGACCGCCCGAGAACGGCCCCTACCCGACGATGATCGAGTACTCCGGCTACGCCTACGCGCAGCCCGGCGTCCCGGAGAGCGGGATCCAGCCGATCGCGCAGCTGCTCGGCTACGCGGTCGTCGACGTCAACATGCGCGGCACCGGCTGCTCCGGTGGCGCCTTCGACTTCTTCGAGCCGCTGCAGGCGCTCGACGGCTACGACGTGATCGAGACGATCGCCCGCCAGCCCTGGGTCGCCAACGGCGAGGTCGGGATGATCGGCGTCTCCTACGGCGGCATAAGCCAGCTCTTCGTCGCCGCCAAGCGACCGCCGAGCCTGGCCGCGATCACGCCGCTCTCGGTGATCGACAGCACGATGACGACGCTCTACCCGGGCGGCATCCTCAACACCGGCTTCGCGCTCGAGTGGGGCCAGGACCGCGTCGACGACGCCCAGCCCGCCGGCCCGACCACCGGTCAGCCCTGGGCCTGGCAGCGGATCGAGGGCGGCGATGGCGTCTGCGCCGCCAACCAGGAGCTCCATCCCGAGGCCGCGAACCTGATCGAGAAGATCCGCCGCAACGACTACTACCGGCCGAAGATCGCCGATCCGCTCTCGCCGGTCGAGTTCGTGGACGAGATCGACGTGCCGGTGTTCATGGCCTGCCAGTGGACCGACGAGCAGACCGGCGGCCACTGCCCGACGCTTGCCGGCGCGATGACCGGGACGCGGAAGAAGTGGTTCACGTTCACCAACGGCGTCCACACCGACGCGCTCGACCCCGAGATCTTCAACCGCTGGTACGACTTCCTGCAGATCTACGTCGCGAAGGAGAAGCCGGAGCCGAACGCCGGCGGGGTCGGCGGGCTGGCGCCGTTGCTCTACCAGACCGTGATGGGGGTCCCCGGGGTGACGCTCCCCGACGATCCGATCCAGCACGAGCCCGACCTCGCCGCGGCGAAGGCGGCCTTCGAGGCGCAGCGGCCGGTCCGGATCCTGTTCGACAACGGCGCCGGCGGCGCCCCGGTCAAGCCGGTGCCCGGCTTCGAGCGCTCGTTCAGGAGCTTCCCGGTCCCCGGCACCGAGCAGCGGTCGTGGTATCTGGCCGCCGGCGGCAGGCTCGCCGCGAAGCCGCGCGGCGGGGCCGACCGGTTCACCTGGGACGCCGACGCCCGCCCGCCGACCAACTTCACCGGCAACACCGGCAGCGGCGACCTCTGGACCGACCACCCCGGATACGACTGGACCCGGAACCCGGAGGGGACCGCGCTCGCCTACGTGAGCAAGCCGCTCGGCCGCGACACCGCCGTGCTCGGTAACGGCGAGCTGCAGGTGCTGGTTCGCTCGCAGGCGAAGAACGTCGACCTGCAGGCGACGATCACCGAGGTCCGCCCCGACGGCAAGGAGACGTTCGTGCAGGGCGGCTGGATGCGGACCGAGGCGCGCAAGATCGACCGCGCGGCCAGCTCGCTCGGCGACCCCCGTCCGACCTTCCGCAAGCGCGACGCCCAGACGCTGCCGAAGGGGCGCTGGGTGAAGGTGCGGATCCCGCTCTACTACCAGGGACACGTCTACCGCGAGGGCTCACGCCTGCGGGTGATCGTGTCGGCCCCCGGGGGCGATCAGCCGACCTGGGCGTTCGGCGAGACGACCACCGACCCGGCGGGCACGCCCTGGGTCGCGATCGCACATGACCGCAAGAACCCGTCGCGGCTCGTCCTCCCGGTCGTCGAGGAGGTCGAAGCGCCGACCCCGCTGCCCGGCTGCC
>CAZTGN010000171.1:0-3749 GCA_964613275.1 uncultured Conexibacter sp.
CGGCGCGAGCGGCTCGGCGGCGCCTGCGCGCTCGAGCGGCCGTTCGTCGACGAGCGGTTCGTCGTCAGCCCCTGCGCCTACATGCTCGGCCTCCTCGACGCGCGGGTGATCGACGAGCTCGGCCTCCGGCGCCGCGGCCTGCGCTGGTGGCTCGCCGACCCGAACCTCTGGATCCCGTTCGCCGACGGCAGCTCGCTCGGTCTGTTTCTCGACGACGACCGGACCGGGGCCGATCTCGAGGCGCTCGGCCTCGCCAAGGCCGACATCGACGGCTACTGGCGCCACCAGAGGCTCTACGACGACGTGCGCAGGCTGCTGCGCAAGGGGGAGCGCGACGCCTGGGAGGGCGACTCGCCGGAGCGGGGTGAGATCGAGGCGATGCTAGGCGGCGACCAGGCGATGATCGACCTCGTCTTCTCGGCCTCGATCGCCGAGGTGATGGACGACCACTTCGCCGACCGGCGCCTGCACGACGCGCTCTTCGGCAGCGGCGTGATCGGCACCTGGGCCGGCCCCCGCGACCCCGGCACCGCCTCGGTCAAGCTCATGCACCACCAGGGCGACCTCGACGGCCGCGGCTCCAACTGGGCCTACGTCGAGGGCGGCATGGGGATGGTCAGCTTCGCGGTCGCCGATGCCGCGCGGGAGGCCGGGGCGGTTCTCGCCTGCGGTGTCCCGGTGGTGTGGGTCGAGTTGGGTGAGGGCGTCGAGCTCGCCGACGGAACGCTGATCGGCGCCGCCGATGTCGTCTGCAATGCCGACCCGAAGGTCGCGCTCGAGCTGCTCGGCGCGGCCGCGATCGACGCTCACGACCGCGGCTACCGCGAGCGGCTCGAGCGGTGGGACGTGCGCAGCCCCGTCGTCAAGCTCAACGCCGCCCTCGACGAGCTCCCCGACTGGACCGCGGCGGCCGGCGAGAGCTGGCCGGCGCGGGCGATGATCGAGCTCAGCGACGGGATCGACGCCGCCCAGGCCGCCTTCGAGCGCTGCCGCGAGGGCGAGCCCGGGATCGGCTTCGCCGAGGTCTATACCCAGACCGGATTCGACCCGAGCCCGGCGCCGACCGGCAAGCACTCGATGACGGTGTTCGCCCAGTACGCGCCCTACGAGCTCAACGGCGGCTGGGAGGCGCGCCGCGACGAGGTCGGGGGGATGATCCTCGACCTGATCGACCGCTTCGCGCCCGGGATCCGCGACCGGCTGATCGACTACGAGGTCCTCGGGCCGCCCGACATCGAGGCGCGGGTCGGGCTCAGCGGCGGCCAGATCTTCCAGGGCTCGGTCCTGCCCGGTCAGATGTGGGAGCAGCGGCTCGCCCCGCGGACGCCGATCCCGGGGTTCTGGCTCTGCGGCGCCGCCACCCACCCCGGCGGCAGCGTCATCGCCACGAACGGACGCAACGCCGCCGCGGCCGTCCTCGCCGCCGGCCGTTAGCCCTCGCCGCCACCATTGGGCGGGGTTCGTCCAACATGTCGGACATATCCCGCCCATTGCGGTCCAGTGCGGGCGCGGCAAGCCGACCACCTCGACGCCGGCCGTGGTCCGGGACGGCTCTCGGTCTCTGCCTAACCGCCGAGCTCGGGCGGCAGCGCCTTCGGGCCGTCGGGGTACATGTGCTCGAGCATCTCCGGCGTCATCTCGAGCGTGCTCGCGACGGCCTCGTTCGGAGCGCCCATCACCAGCCAGAGCTGATCGGCGTCGGTGTCGTTGAAGGGCTGGCGAACGGTGTCGGGCTCGACGAGCAGGCAGTCGAGCGGATCGAGCGTCAGGACCTCGTCGCCGATCCTGATCCGCCCGCTGCCTTCGAGCAGGACGTAGATCTCCGTCGTCTCGTAGTGGCGGTGTCGGGTCGATGCCTGCCCCGGCGCGATCCGCCAGAGCCGGGCGCCGAGCGTCTCGGCGCCGAGCTGGCGGCCGAGATCGGTGTTGAGGACGCCCATCTGGTTGGAGCGACGCCAGTGCGCCTCGTCGGCTCTCAGCACCTCGTAGCCCATTCGTCCTCCTCTCTCCGGATCCCCGGGGTCGCCCACATCGCCGGTACGCTCGCTCCGTGAGCGCCGACGATCCTAGTGCCGCGACCGGGTCGGATCCGCCGGCGGCGACGCGGATCCTCGAGGCGGCCTGCGAGCTGATCGCCGCCGAGGGGATCGAGGAGGTCCGGATCGCCCGCGTCGCCCAGCGCGCCGGCGCTTCGACGTCGCTCGTCCACCACTACTTCTCGACCCGCGAGGATCTCCTCGAGCAGGCCCTGGTCCACTCGTTCGAGCAGGCCGGCGACGAGCGCTTCGGCGACGGCGACGGCGGGGGCCGGGACGATGCCGCCCGGGGTGGAAGCGCCGTCGACGCCCTCGCCGCGGCGATCCGCGAGAGCCTGCCCTATCCGGGCCGGCGGGAGCGCGAGTGGGTGCTCTGGGTCGAGCTCTGGATCCGCGCCGTGCGCGAGCCCGACCTGCGGCCGGTTGCGGCGCGCATGTACGAGCGTTACCGGACCTGGATGACCGGCCTGATCACGGCGGGGATCGAAAGCGGCGAGCTCGCCGCGGACGTCGACGTCGAGCGCACCGCCGAGCTCGCCGTGGCGCTGCTCGACGGCGCCGGCGTCCGGGCGATGCTCGGCGACCCCGGGATGGACGTCGACGACGCCCGCCGGCTCGTCGCCCATCAGCTCGCGGGGCAGCTCGGCATCGACCCGGGGCGGCTCGAAGGCTGAAACAGCTGTCGGTTGCGCGTCGCCGCCGCCGCGAGTAGCTTGAACCGCGGGTCAGCTTTCGTTGAGGAGAGGTGAGGGCCGATGAAGCGAGCGAGGAGCACGCGGCGGCGGTGAGTCCGCGACCGGCGATCGATCACGTCCGCAAGCCGCAGATCCTCGACGCGGCGGCGGCGGTGATCACCGAGCGCGGCCTCGCGGCGACGCGGATCAGCGACGTCGCCGAGCGCGCCGGCACGAGCCCGGCGGCGGTCCTCTACTGGTTCGAGACCCGCGAGCAGCTCCTGACGGCGGCGCTGATCGCCGACGAGGAGGACTTCGCCGAGCGGGTCGGCGAGCGCCTCGATGGTGCCGCGACGGCGACCGACAAGCTGCGGCTGCTGATCGAGGCGACCGTGGCCGAGAGCCGGATCGATCTCTGGGTCGAGCTCTGGGCCCGCTCGCTGCACGATCCCGCCGCCGCCCGCGATCGGCTCCGCCGCGACGACCAGTGGCGGGCGCTCCTCGCCGAGGTGATCGGCGCCGGCCGCGCCGCCGGCGAGTTCGACGCCGAGGTCGATCCCGGCCGGGCGGCCCTGTCGCTGGCGGCGCTGATGGACGGGCTCGGCCT
This sequence comes from uncultured Conexibacter sp., assembly GCA_964613275.1. Lineage (GTDB taxonomy): Bacteria > Actinomycetota > Thermoleophilia > Solirubrobacterales > 70-9 > RHKX01. The sequence continues at coordinate 3,318 of CAZTGN010000171.1, forward strand.
GCAGGCGACGCTCGAGGACCCGAGCCTGACCGCGGAGGCGATGACCGCGATCCTGCTCGACCACGCGGAGGCCGTCCTCGGCTCGAGCCTGCGCGACGCGCCGCCGGTGGCGGGAGCGGCGGCGTGAGCCCGCTCGACCCGCGGCTGAGCCGCCGCCAGCTCCTGCGCGCCGGCGCCGGCGGGGCCCTCGGCCTCTACGGGCTCGGATCGCTGGGCGGCTGCACGGTCTCCCGCCCGATCGAGAAGCCGGCGAGCACGGCCGCGGTCAAGCCGGAGATCGACGGCGACATCCTGCTCTACAACTGGGCGCAGTACATGGACCCCGACATCAAGAAGCGGTTCGGCGAGAAGTACGGGGTCACGGTCAACGAGATCAACTTCGACAACCTGGAGGCGATGATCGCCGGCTTGAAGCACTTCCGACACCGGCGG
>CAZTGN010000171.1:3759-5914 GCA_964613275.1 uncultured Conexibacter sp.
CCTGGAGGCGATGGTCACCAAGCTCCGCGCCGGTGGCCAGTACGACCTGATCTGGCCCTCGACGGAGTACGCCTACCGGCTCCAGCAGGAGGGGCTGCTGCACCGCTTCCACCGCGACAGCCTCGAGCACGCCGACGACATCTCGTCCTTCTACGACGGCGCCTGGTGGGACCCCGACAACCAGTACACGGTCCCCTACGCCTACTACACGACGGGGATCGCCTGGCGCAACGACATCGTCAGCGGGATGACCGGCTCCTGGAACGACCTGACCAACCCCGACGGCGCCGGCAAGATGTTCATCCTCGACGACTACCAGGAGGCGATCGGGCAGGCGAACCTGCTCAACGGCTGGGACCTCAACACCGCCGACCCCAACCAGCTCGAGGTCTCGAAGCAGACGCTGCTCGATCAGAAGGAGCTCGCGCGGGGGATCTCGACCAACTCGACCCAGAACCTCGTCAACGGCACCGCCGTCATCCACCAGGCCTGGAACGGCGACATCGTCAACGTCAGAAACCAGGTCGACAACCCCGAGGACTTCAGCTACGAGACCTGCAAGGAGGGCGTCCCGGTCGGCTCCGACCTGATGTGCATCCCGATCACCGCGCGCTCGCCCGGCACCGCGCTCAAGTTCATGGACTGGATCATCCAGCCCGACAACGCCGCCCAGAACGTGATGTGGAACGGCTACCCGCAACCGGTGGAGGGCGCCAAGGAGGCGTTCGCGAGCCTCGTCAAGGACGAGCCCTCGATCGACGTCAACCTCGAGGAGCTCGGCGACGGCGGCATGGAGTACCGGCTCGACAGCGCCGACGACCGGGCGCTCTGGAACCAGGTATGGACCGAGGTCAAGGCGAGCTGAGGCCCGGCGGCCCGAGCGCGGCGATGCCGGTGTCCTCGTCGGCTCACGACCCGAGGTCGCATCGCCTCCTGCGTCCTTGGCCTCGCCGCGCCCGGTCCCGCCGGCGGGAGATCGGGCTCCCGTGACCGCCCGAGGCTTCTGGTCGCGGTTCCTGCTCCCCGGCGGGCTCTGGCTGTTCCTCCTGTTCGTCGTCCCGATCTGCCTCGTCCTCGCGCTCTCGTTCGGCTACACCGACGACCTCGGACGCGCCGTCTACGCGTTCCGGCTCGACAACTACGCCGACGCCTTCGACCCGCTCTACATCCCGGTGTTGCTGCGGTCGATCGGCTACGCATTGGCGACCGCGGCGCTCTGCCTGTTGCTCGGCTACCCGATCGCCTACTACATCGCCCGCTACGGCGGGCGCCGCAAGCACCTGTTGATCGCGATGCTCGTGATCCCGTTCTTCGTCAACTACCTCGTCCGCACCTACGCCTGGGTCGCGCTGCTCGCCGACGAGGGGCTGGTCAACAGCCTCCTCGGCAACATCGGCATCGCCGAGATCCAGTTCGTGAACACGCCCTACGCGGTGATCGGCGGCCTCGTCTACGGCTACCTCGTGTTCATGATCCTGCCGATCTACGCGTCGCTGGAGGACATGGACGGCTCGCTGATCGAGGCCGGCAAGGACCTGTTCGGGACGCCCGCCCGGGTCTTCCTGCACGTCACGCTGCCGCAGACCAGGCAGGGCATCCTCGCCGGCTGCGTGCTCGTCTTCCTGCCCGCCGTCGGCGACTTCGTGGCCGCGCAGCTGCTGGGCGGGCCCGACACCTACATGGTCGGCAACCTGATCCAGGAGCAGTTCTTCACCGCAAGCAACTGGCCGTTCGGCTCGGCGCTCACCGTCGTGATGATGCTGTTCCTGTCGATCTGGATGCTCGGCTACCTGCGCTCGGCGGCGCGCGAGGCGGGCGAACCGGTGGCGATGTGAGCGGGACGGCCGCCACCGTCGGGACGCGCGCGCGCCGGCGCCGCAGCCGGCCCCGCGAGGAGGGCTTCGACCGGCCCCGCTTCCTGAAGCTCTACAGCACCCTGGTTTACCTCTACCTGTTCATCCCGATCGCGGTCGTCGTCCTCTTCTCGTTCAACTCGGTCAAGTCGCTGCAGTCGTTCCAGGGCTTCTCGCTGCAGTGGTACCAGGACTTCCTCGAGGACGAGACGCTGCGCGAGTCGCTGTTCGTGTCGCTGCGGATCGCGGCGATCACGATGGTGATCGCGACGATCATCGGCACGGCGCTGGCGATCGGCCTG
>CAZTGN010000172.1:0-1397 GCA_964613275.1 uncultured Conexibacter sp.
CTCCCGTCAGTCGACCGCGCGACTCGCGCGGCTCCGCCGCGCTCGACTGCGCCGGCGGGCCGGGTCGAGGCCCCGGCCCGCCTCCGGGCATAGAGTCCCTGCTGATGGAAACGCTGATGCGGGCGCTCTCGAGGATCACCATGCGGCTGCTGTTCCGGCCGGTGATCGGCTCGCGGCTGCCGATCGGCTTCCAGCGCCGCTGGGCGGCGGCGCTGACCAGGATCGCCGGTGGGCCGGGAGGGGTCGAGCGCAGCGAGATCTGGGTCGGCGAGCTCGCGATGAAGCGGCTGCGCCGCGCCGACGCCGGGGTCGGCCCCGTCGATCCATCGGGCCGCGACGCCGTCCTCTACCTGCACGGCGGCGGGTTCGAGATCGGCGGCGGCGAGATGTACGTCGGCTTCGCCTCCCGGATCGCGGCGATCACGGGAGCCGACGTCTACCTGCCCGACTACCGCCTCGCGCCCGAGCACGCCCAGCCCGCCCCCACCGACGACGCCTTCGCCGCCTACCGGGCGGTGCTCGAGCTCGGGCACGACCCGGGGCGGACGGCGGTCGTCGGCGACTCCGCCGGCGGCGGCATCGCGGTCTCGACGGTCCGGACGCTGCGCGAGATGGGCCTCCCCGGCCCGGCGGCGATGGTCCTGATCTCGCCCTGGCTGGACCTGTCGCTGTCGGGAGCGAGCGTCGGGCTTGTCGGCCGTCGCGATCCGATGCTGCGCCGCGAGTGGCTCGAGAGGGCCGCCCGCAGCCACGCCGCCGGCCTCCACCTCGACGACCCGCGGATATCCCCGCTGTTCGCCGATCTGCGGACACTGCCGCCGACGCTCGTTCAGGTCGGCACCGACGAGATCCTGCTCGACGACTCGACCCGCTTCGCCGACCGTGCCTACGCGGCCGGCGTCGAGGTCGAGCTGCAGCGCTTCGACGGGCTCTTCCACGACTTCCAGGTCTTCGCGCGGCTGTTGCCGTCCGCGCGCGGCGCTCTCGACGACATCGTCGCCTTCCTGCGCCGCCACTACGCCGCCGGCGGTTGAGCACCACCGCACCAGCCGCGGGTGGACGCGGGCATGAGCCGGCCGGGTCCGGGCGCGGACCCGTCCGCACCGGGGCGCTACTGTGGGGCCGCCCGCAGGGAGGCCGCGGCGGCGCCGCCAGGGGGCCGTCCAACCCGATGGGGTCAGATTGGAAGCCAGCCAATTCCGTGAGGAGAAGGAAGCGCCGGTCGGCGGCTCCGCGGAGCTCGTCGGCTCCGACTTCGCGGTCCCGCTGAGATCGCCGTGGCGGCTCTTCTGGGACCGCTTCCGGGAGGACCGCCTGGCGTTGCTGTCGCTCGCCTTCATCGGCCTGCTGGTCCTCGTCGCGATCATCGCCCCGGTGATCGTCCCGGTGCTCGGCGC
>CAZTGN010000172.1:1407-5855 GCA_964613275.1 uncultured Conexibacter sp.
GCCCCCGACCCGAACGCCCGCGACACCGCCGCCCTCGATCCGCTCTTCGCGACCCCGACCGGTCCGTCGGCCGACCACTGGTTCGGGATCGATCAACTCGGACGCGACGTCTTCAGCCGCACCGTCTACGGCGCCCGCGTGTCGCTGACCGTGGCCTTCGCCGCGACCGCGCTCGCGACCGTCTTCGGCGTCATCGCGGGGCTGCTCGCCGGCTACTACCGGGGTTGGACCGACACCGTGATCTCGCGCTTCGTCGACGTCCTGCTCGCGATCCCCTACCTGCTGCTCGCCACCGGGCTCGCCGCCGCCTGCACCCTCGGGCAGACGAGCGGCGGAGGCGGGGCCGGCTGCCTCGGCGGCCTGATCAAGCCCGGGCTCGGCGTCGTCATCTTCGTCATCGCGTTCACGAGCTGGACCTACATGGCGCGGATCGTCCGCGGCCAGGTGCTGTCGCTGCGCGAGAAGGAGTTCGTCGAGGCGTCGCGCTCGATGGGCGCCTCCGACACGCGGATCGTGTTCCGCGAGCTGTTGCCGAACCTGACCGCCCCGATCGTCGTCTACGCCTCGATCCTGATCCCCCAGGTGATCCTCTACGAGGCCGCCCTCTCGTTCCTCGGCGTCGGGGTGAGCTCCGACACGCCGAGCTGGGGCCAGATGATCTCCGAGGCGACCCCGGTCTTCGCCGACGCCTGGTGGTACATGCTGTTTCCCGGTCTCGCGCTCGTCTTCACGGTCCTCGCCTTCAACTTCGTCGGCGACGCGATGCAGGACGCCCTCAACCCGCGGAAGCGTCGGAGCTGATCGGGAGACTCGATGAAGCTGGAGATGAAGGAATCCGACCCGACCGATACGAACTCGTCGAGATCGAAAGGAATGACGATGCGAAAGAAGGCCCTCCCGGCCCTGATATGCGGGACGCTGCTCGTGGCGGCGCTGGCCCTCGCCGCCTGTGGCGGCGATGACAGCACGAGCTCGGACAGCGACGCGGCAAAGGCCCAGTACGCGGCGCCGACCGAAGCCCCGTCCGACGCCCGGACCGGCGGCGATCTGACCGTGATCGCGGCCTCCGACGTCGACTACATCGACCCCGGTGCCGCCTACTACCAGTTCACCTACATGGTCAGCTCGGCGACGCTCTCGCAGCTCGAGGGCTATGCGCCGGCCGACGTCGAGCACGCGACGCCGCTTCTGGCGACCGAGGCGCCGACCGTCTCCGAGGACGGCAAGACCGTCACCTACACGATCCACGACGACGTCAAGTACTCGCCGCCGGTGAACCGGACGGTGATCTCCGACGACGTCAAGTACGCGATCGAGCGCTCGCTTCTGCCGGGCGTCCCGAACGGCTACGTGCAGACCTACCTGGCCGGCGTCGAGGGGATCGACGAGGCGATCAAGCAGGCCCAGGACGACCCGACCGGCGGCGCTCCCGACATCAGCGGGATCACGACCCCGGATGACACGACGCTCGAGATCCGGCTCACGAACACGACCTCGATCGGCGTGATCGGCGCACTCACCCTCCCGGTCAGCGCTCCGGTGCCGGAGGAGTACGCGAAGCCCTACGACGCCGAGAACCCCTCGACCTACGGCGAGCACCAGGTCGCCACCGGTCCGTACATGATCCAGAACGCCTGCGTCGACGACGCCGGCGAGATCGTCGACGAGAAGTGCGACGGCGAGCTCACCGGCTACACGCCGAACAAGGAGATCCACCTGGTCCGCAACCCGAGCTGGGGCGGCACCGCCGGTGACCCGCCGGACTGGGACTTCCGTCCCGCCTACCTCGACCAGGTCACGATCCAGGAGGGCTTCGCCGACACGGTGTCGGCCTCGAAGAAGGTGCTCGACGGCAGCGCGATGGTCAACGGCGACTTCACGACGCCGCCGAGCGCGATCAAGCAGGCCGCGACCGAGGGCGAGGAGGGCCAGCTGACGCTGACCCCGAGCGGCGGCAACCGCTACGTGTCGCTGAACACGTCGCAACCGCCCTTCGACGACCTCAACGTCCGCAAGGCGGTCGTCGCCAATGCCAACCGCACCGACCTGCGGAACACCCGCGGCGGCGAGCTGACCGGACCGGTCGCAAGCCACTACCTGCCGCCGGAGTTCCCCGGCTTCGAGCAGGCCGGCGGGCTCGAGGGCCCCGACCTCGACTTCATGGCCGACCCGGACGGCGATCCGGAGCTGGCCGCGGAGTACATGAAGAAGGCCGGGTTCCCGAGCGGCAAGTGCGAGGGCTCGGAGTGTGAGATCACCATGGTCGGTGACGACTCGCCCCCGGGCTCGGACACCGCCGCCGTCGTCAAGAGCCAGCTCGAGCAGCTCGGCTTCGAGGTCAACTTCCAGAAGGTGACCCACGACATCATGTACACGAAGTTCTGCAGCGTCCCGTCGAACGCGCCCGAGGTGTGTCCGAACGTGGGCTGGCTGAAGGACTTCAACGACGGCCAGTCGATGCTCGATCCGACGTTCAACGGCGCCAACGTGGTGCCGGAGAACAACTCCAACTGGCCGCAGCTCGACGATCCGAAGATCAACGAGGCGATCGACGACGCCACGTTGATCGACGATCCCGAGGAGCGGGCCCAGGCGTGGGGCGACGTCGATCGGATGATCACCGAGGTGGCGCCCGCGATCCCCTACATATGGGACGACCAGGCGAACATCCAGTCGGCGGACGTCGCCGGCGTGGTCAACAAGTTCAACGCCAACTGGGACCTGGCGTACACCTCGTTGAAGCCGTGACCGCCGGCGGCTGATCGGCACCGAGGGGAGGGGGCCCGCCCGCGCGGCGGGCCCCCGGCCCCGACCGAAGGCACCACCGAAACCAGGCAACACCGCAGATGGCCCGCTACATCGTCCGCCGACTGATCTGGGCGCTGTTGATGCTGATCGCGGTCAGCGGGGTCGTCTTCATCCTCTTCTACGTCTTCCCGTCCGCCGACCCGGCGCAGCTGCGTGCCGGCCGCCAGGCGAACGAGGACCAGATCGAGGCGATCCGTGAGTCGCTCGGTCTCGACAAGTCCGTCCTGGAGCAGTTCTGGATCTACCTCAAGGGCGTGTTCACGCCGCTCGACCTGCCCGGCACCGACGCCACCGGACCGCTCTACTTCGGGCACAGCTACCAGTCCAACGCCGACGTCAAGGACGTGATCTTCTCCGACCTGCCGGCGACGGCGCTGCTCGTCTTCGGCGCCGTGATCGTCTGGATGGCGGTCGCGATCCCGACCGGGATCATCTCCGCGATCCGCCAGCGCTCGCTGCTCGACCGCTCGACGATGATCACGACCCTCGTCTTCATCTCGGCGCCCGTCTTCTGGCTCGGGCTCGTCGCCCTCTACCTGTTCGCCCAGGACGTCGGCGTGATCCCGATCTTCCCCGGCATCGGCAGCTACGCGACCGCCGACAGCTTCCTGTCGAAGTGCGCGTCGATGATCCTGCCGTGGCTGGTTCTCGCCGCGGCGACGGCGGCGATCTACGCCCGCTACCTGCGCTCGCAGATGATCGACGTGATGCAGGAGGACTACATCCGCACCGCCCGCGCGAAGGGCCTGCCGGAGAAGCGGGTGATCGGCAAGCACGTGCTGCGCAGCGCGATCACGCCGATCGTGACGCTGCTCGGGCTCGACGTCGCCGTGCTGCTCGCCGGCAACGCGATCCTCACCGAGACCGTCTTCAACATCCCCGGGGTCGGCGCCGAGACGTTCAACGCGATCAAGCGCTCGGACCTGCCGATGATCCAGGGGATCACGCTGTTCGGGGCGTTCTTCATCGTCACCCTGAACCTCGTCGTCGACATCGTCTACGCCTACCTGGACCCGAGGGTCCGCTACGAATGAGCCCGGCGCCGCTGCTCGAGATCGACGACCTGCGGGTCCACTTCTCGACCGACGAGGGCGTCGTCAGGGCGGTCGACGGCGTCTCGCTCGAGGTCGCCGAGGGGGAGATGCTCGGCATCGTCGGCGAGTCCGGTTCCGGCAAGTCGGTCGCGAGCCTGACGATCCTCGGTCTGACCCGGGCGTCGAACGCCGAGATCACCGGCCGGATCAGCTTCGAGGGTCAGGACCTGACCGCGATGGACGACGAGGGGTTGCGGCGGATCCGCGGCAACGGGATCGCGATGATCTTCCAGGACCCGCTCTCGGCCCTCCATCCCTTCTACCGGGTGGGCGATCAGCTCGTCGAGGCGATCCAGGTCCACCAGGACGTCGGCGAGGCCGCCGCCCGGGCGCGCGCCGTCGAGCTCCTGGAGCTCGTCGGGATCGGTGACGCGGAGCGCCGGATGGGGGAGTACCCGCACGAGTTCTCGGGCGGCATGCGGCAGCGGGTGATGATCGCGATGGCGCTCAGCAACGACCCGAAGCTGCTGATCGCCGACGAGCCGACCACGGCCCTCGACGTGACGACCCAGGCGCAGATCCTGCGCCTGATCGAGCGCCTCCGCA
>CAZTGN010000173.1:0-5849 GCA_964613275.1 uncultured Conexibacter sp.
CGGGAAGCGGGCGGCGGCGCCGAGCTCCTCCTCGATCCGCAGGAGCCGGTTGTACTTGGCGACGCGATCGGAGCGCGACGGCGCTCCGGTCTTGATCTGGCCGCAGCCGGTGGCGACGGCGAGGTCGGCGATCGTCGTGTCCTCGGTCTCGCCCGAGCGGTGCGACATGACGGCCGAGTAGCCGGCCTCACGGGCGGTGCGGACCGCCTCGAAGGTCTCCGAGAGCGTGCCGATCTGGTTCACCTTGACGAGGATCGAGTTGCCGACGCCGAGCTCGATCCCGCGACGCAGGCGCTCCGGGTTGGTGACGAAGAGGTCGTCGCCGACGAGCTGGCAGCGATCCCCGATCGCGACGGTGAGCGCCTTCCAGCCGTCCCAGTCCTCCTCGTCCATGCCGTCCTCGATCGAGACGATCGGGTAGCGATCGACCGCGTCGGACCAGTAGGCGGCGAGCTCGGCGGCGGTCAGCGAACGGCCCTCGTGGGCGAGCTCGTAGGCGCCGTCGGAGTGGATCTCGCTCGTCGCCGGGTCGAGGGCGATGAAGACGTCGACGCCGGCCTCGTAGCCGGCCGCGTCGATACCGGCGACGAGGGCGTCGAGGGCGGCCTCGTTCGAGCTCAGGTCGGGCGCGAAGCCGCCCTCGTCGCCGACCGCCGTGTTGAGCCCGTTCTCCCGCAGCCAACCCTTGAGGGCGTGGAAGACCTCGGTCCCCCAGCGCAGGCACTCGCCGAAGCTCGAGGCGCCGGCCGGCACCACCATGAACTCCTGGAAGTCGACCGAGTTGTCGGCGTGGGCGCCGCCGTTGACGACGTTCATCATCGGCACCGGCAGGACGTTCGGATCGGCCTCCCCGTAGACGCCGCCGAGGTAGCGGTAGAGCGGCTCGCCGGCGGCATCCGCGGCCGCCCGCGCCGCCGCGAGCGAGGCGCCGAGGATCGCGTTGGCGCCGAGCCGCGACTTGTTGTCGGTTCCGTCGAGCCCGACCAGGACCCGGTCGATCTCCGCCTGGTCGGCGGCGTCGGCGCCCGCCAGCGCCGCCGCGATCTCGCCGTTGACGTTGGCGACGGCGGCGCCGACCCCCTTGCCGCCCCACGCCGCTCCGCCGTCGCGAAGCTCGGTCGCCTCGAACTCGCCGGTCGACGCGCCGGAGGGGACCGCGGCCCGGCCCCGCCCTCCGCCCGCGACGGCGACCTCGACCTCGACCGTCGGGTTCCCCCGCGAGTCGAGGATCTGGCGGCCGTGGACGTCGGTGATCGCGGGCACGGATCGGCGAGTCTATTTCAACCCGGTGGCACGTCGCACTGGCCCGATCTCATCCGGGATACCCGACGAAGTCGGGTTCACTGCAACGGTCGGGCTCCGGCTCGAGCCGACCGTCGCTCAGCGCGCCCCGCCGTCCGCCCCCCGCAGCCCGTCCGCCGCCCGGCGCAGGCTCAGCTCCGGGTCGACGCGGGCGATCCGGGCGAGGTCGACCGCGGCGAGGAGGAGGGCGCCGATCGCCGTCTCGGCGGCGTCGCGCTCGGCCGCGGCGTGTTGCTCGGGGTCGGCGGAGAGCGAGCCGTCGCCGAGGCCGTCCACGGCCGCGCGCAGCCGCTCGATGGCCTCTCCTGCGTCGGCGGCGGGGCCGTCGAGGCCGGCGGCGGCGGCGCGCCGCTGCAGCTTCCGCGCATAGAGGGGGCCGGGCAGGTTCTCGGGAACGTCGGCGAACGGCCCGGCGACGCCGCGACCCTCCTGCTCGCGCTTGATCCGCTCCCAGTTCGAGCGGACGTCGTCGCTGCCGGCCACCTCGGTCCCGCCGAAGACGTGCGGGTGGCGGCGGATCAGCTTCTCGCGGGCGTTGGCGGCTACCGCCGCGAGGCTGCCGCGGCCGCGCTCCTCGAGCAGCAGGGCGAGGAAGTGCACCTGAAAGAGCACGTCGACGAGCTCGTCGAGGAGCTTCGCGTCGTCGCCCGAGGCGGCGGCGTCGGCGAGCTCGTAGGCCTCCTCGACCGTGTGCGGGACGATCGAGCGCTCGTCCTGGGCCCGGTCCCACGGGCATTCCCGGCGCAACCTGCGCGTGACCGCGTCGAGCGCGGCGAGCGCCTCGGCGCCGGCGGCGGCGCGGGAGGCGTCGGCGCTCATCGGAGGCAGGGCGTCAGGGCGTCGGAGCCGTCGGTGCCGCCCCCGGAGCCGGGGCGCCGTTGGGGCCGAGCGGAACCGCGCCGGGCGGAAGCTGGCCGGCCGCACCCTCCTCGCTCGGCGGCGGCTGCGGACCCTGGGGGAGCCCCTGCTGCGGGGCGCCGTCGATCGGGATCGTCGACGTCCCCGGCTCGATCGGCTTGCGTGAGAGGACCGGCGGCGGGGCCGGCTGGCCCGGCACCGCCGGAGGCTCGGGCGCCACGTAGTTGGAGCAGAGGTCGATCGTCACGGCGGGGGCGCAGACCGTGCGCGGCGTCCACTTGTCGCTGAAGTCGGACTGGAACTCGGTGGCGATCTGCTGCTGGCGGGAGGCGGCGAGCTGCTGCTCGATCGCGGCTCGTGCCTCCGACAGCGGCTGGGTGGTCTCCGGCTCGCTGCCGGTGACCTCGATCACGTACCAGCCGCGATCGGTCTTGAACGGGCCGACGAGCTCGCCCTCGGGGGCGGCGAAGACCTCCTGCTCGAGCTGCGGGTCGCCCTGGCCCTCGATCAGCCCCTCGAGCAGGCCGCCGCGGTCCTTCGAGGCCTGATCCTGCGAGTACTGCCTGGCGACCTGCTCCCAGCTCTTGTCGGAGTCGTCGGCGTCGAGCTCGGCCTTCGCCTGCTCGGCCTTCGCCTGCGAGGAGTTGAGGATCACGCGGACATCACGGCTCGCGGGCTGCTTGAAGCTGTCGATGTTGACCTCGTAGAAGTCCTCGATCTCCTCGTCGCTGATCTCGGGCTTCGCGATCACCTCCTGCTCGAGGCGGTCGCGGAGCAGCGTCAGCTCGACCTGCTCCTGGACGTCCTCCTCGGTGAACTTCGACTGCTTGACGAACTGCTCGAACTCCTTCTCGCTCGAGAAGCTCTGCTCCTTGATCCGTTCCAGCTCTGCGTCGATGTCCTCCTGGGTGGCGGTGATGCCGCGGTCGGCGGCCTCCCCCTGCACCCACTTGGAGAGGATCAGGCTCTGCATCGCCTGCTGCTCGAGCGAGGCGTACTGCGGGTCGTCGGCGGCCGGCACCTCGGGCAGGCCGCCCTGCGCGGCGGCCTGGGTGAGCGCCGACTCGAGGTCGTCCTGGGTGATCGCGCCGTCCTCGACGTCGTCGACCACGGCGACGTCGCCCTCCGGCAGGCCGGGCTGGCCGAGGCCGCTCGTCGCCGCCACGAGGGCGACCGCTGCGGTCAGCAGGACGGCGAGGAGGATCGCCAGCTTGCGCTTCGAGGAGCGGGTCACGGGTCGGAAACATACCGATGCCGCCCGTCGCCGCACCCCACCCCACCCCGGTCAGGCGGCGTCGGCGACGGCCTCGCGCGAGGCCGAGATCGCGTCGGCGAGGCTGCCGAGGCGTGCGACCCGCTCGGCCTCGGGCTCGTCGGGCCCCGGCGCCCGCAGGGTCAGCGTGCTCTCGCGGGAGCTGTAGACCGCGTCCGCGAGCCGCTCGCGCAGGCGCCCGACCCGTTCGGAGTCGAGCTCGAGCGGCTCGGCGACGATCCGGCCGCCGCGAAGGACGAGGCTGCGCGCGCCCTCGCGCCCGACCTCGATCCGGGCGCGCTGGACCGTCAGCAGCGCCTCGACCGGCTCCGGCGGCGGCCCGAAGCGGTCGCGGAGCTCGTCGGCCAGGGCCCGCAGCTCCCCCGGCGCCCGGGCTGCGGCGATGCGGCGATGGACGTCGATCTTCGCCGCCTCGTAGGGGACGTAGTCGGAGGGCACGAAGGCCGAGACGTCGGTGTCGACCCTGACCTCCTCCTCGCCGCGGTCGCCCTCGCCGGCCGCGCGCAGCGCCGCGACCGCCTGATCGAGCATCTCGACGTAGAGCTCGAACCCGATCGCGGCGACGTGTCCGGACTGCTCGGCCCCGAGCAGGTCGCCGGCGCCGCGGAGCTCGAGGTCGCGCATCGCGATCCGGAACCCGGAGCCGAGCTCGGTGTGATCGGCGAGCGTCGCCAGGCGGGCTGTCGCCTCCCTGCTCACCCCCTCGTCGGAGGGGTAGAGCATGTAGGCGTACGCGCGCTCGTCGGAGCGCCCGACCCGGCCGCGGATCTGGTAGGCCTGGGCGAGCCCGAGGTGGTCGGCACGCTCGACGATCAGCGTGTTGGCGGCGGGGACGTCGAGCCCGGACTCGATGATCGTCGTCGCCACCAGCACATCGGCCTCGCCGCGCAGGAACGAGAGCATCGTCCCCTCGAGCTCGCTCTCGTCGAGCCGGCCGTGGGCCTCGGTGAACCGGGCCTCGGGGACGAGCGCCCGCAGCCGCTCGGCGGTGTCATGCAGGGTCTCGATCCGGTTGTGGAGGAAGAACGCCTGGCCCTCGCGGCGCACCTCGCGGCGCAGCGCCTCGGCGACGAGGTCCTCGTCGTAGGGCCCGACGTAGGTGCGCACCGGCCGCCGGCCCTCCGGCGGCGTCTCGATCACCGAGATGTCGCGGAGACCGGCCAGGCTCATCTGCATCGTCCGCGGGATCGGCGTCGCCGACATCGCCAGCACGTCGACCTTGAGCTTGAGCTGACGCAACAGCTCCTTCTGCTTGACGCCGAAGCGCTGCTCCTCGTCGATCACCAGCAGTCCGAGGTCCTTCGCGCGCACGTCGCGGGAGAGCAGCCGGTGCGTGCCGATCAGGATGTCGACCGAGCCCTCGGCGAACCCGGCGAGCGCCCGCTTCACCTCGGCCGGCCTGCGCAGCCGCGAGACCATCTCGATCTCGTAGGGGAAGTCGCGCAGCCGCTCCGTGAACGTCCCGAGATGCTGGGTGGCGAGGATCGTCGTCGGCACCAGCAACATCACCTGCTTGCTGTCGGCGAGCGCCTTCTGGGCGGCGCGGATCGCCACCTCCGTCTTCCCGTAGCCGACGTCGCCGCAGATCAGCCGGTCCATCGGCCGCTCCGACTCCATATCGGCCTTGACCGCCTCGATCGCCTCGATCTGGTCGGCGGTCTCGCGAAACGGGAACGAGCGCTCGAGCCGGAGCTGCCACTCGCCGTCGGGCGAGAAAGCATGCCCGCGCCGGGTCTGCCGCTCGGCGTAGAGGTTGATCAGCTCGCCGGCGAGCTCGCGCGCCGCACGGCGCGCCCGCGCCTTCATCTGGCTCCAGCGCTTGCCGCCGAGCTTCGACAGCTCCGGGTGCTCGCCGCCGACGTAGCGGGTGATCTTGGCGAGCTGCTCGGCCGGGACCAGGACCTTGTCGCCGTCGCGATACTCGAGCTCGAGGTAGTCGCGGGTGACGGCGGCCACGGTGCGGGTGTCGAAGCCGGCGAAGCGGGCGACGCCGTGGTCCTCGTGGACGACGTGGTCGCCCGCGGCCAGATCACCCAGGGACGCCAGCCGGCCGCCGCTCGGCGCCGGAGCGGCCGCGCGCCGGCGGTGGACGAGACGGCGGAACGGGATCACCGCGAGTCGGAGCGCGGGCGCCACGAACCCGTCGGCGAGCGGGGCCTCGGCGAAGACGACGCCGGGCCCGGCCGGGGTCGGGCCGTCACCGAGCAGCGGCGGCATCAGGCGCTCGAGCGCGTAGCGGGCGCGCTCGGCCTCGCCGATCCGCTCGAACACGACCACGGTCGTGTAGCCGGAGCGGACCTGCCGCTCGAGCTCCGGCTCGGCCTCGGCGACGCTGCGGGCCGGCGAGACCGGGACCGAGGCGCGGAGGGCACCGGCCGGGCCGCCGCCCTCACCGCCGTCGCCGGCGTCCGTCAGC
>CAZTGN010000174.1:0-5823 GCA_964613275.1 uncultured Conexibacter sp.
GGCCGGACGGGCGCTCCTCGCCGCGCTCGGCGCGGCCTTCGCGCTGTTCTGCGCGCTCATCGGCGTCGGCCTCACGGCCCTGATCGCGGCCGGCCGCTTCGTCGCCAGGCCCATCGGGAGGGTCATGCGGGCGCTCGACCGGGCCGCGCGCGCCGCCTCGCGCCGGGCGACGCCGGTGGGGGTCCTCGCCCTGGTCGTCGCCGGCGCCGCGATCCTTCTCGCGCTCTCCCAGTACACCGACTACCGGATGATCTCGATCGGGAACGACGCCTACTCCGGCGTGCAGACGGTCGCGCCGGCGCCCGAGACCGGGCGCCTCGAGGCCGGAGACCCCCACTCCTATGCCTTCGTCCCGGTCGCTGTCGCCTGTCTGCTGCTCCTCGCCGCAGCCGTCGCCGGCGGCCGCTGGCGGCTCCTGCGCCTCATCACCCTGGCCGGAGTCGCCGCGATCGTCGTCGCCCTCGTCGTCGACCGGCCGGCCGGCCTCGATCCCGGCGTCGCGGCGGTCTCGTTCGAGGGCGTGCGGGCATCCCTGATCGGCGGCTTCTACGCGCAGATCGCCGCCGGCGTGCTCCTGACCGGCTCCTCGCTGCTGCTCGCTCGCGAGCTTCGCCTGGCCGGGGCCCGCCGCCGCGCCCCCGATCCCGCCGTGCCGGCGAAGCGCCTGGTCGGGCGCCGTGGAGCGACGGGTGCGCCCGGAAACGTGCGCGCGTGAGGCGCCTGCCCGCCGCCGATGTCCTGCTGCCGATCGTGATCGCCGCCGCGGCCCTCGCGCTCGCCGCGTCCGAGCTGATGACGACCTTCGCGCTCACGCCCCCCGGCGGCGACTCGCTGAGCGAGCAGCTCGGCGGCGGCCGGCACGGCTACGCGATGCTGCTGCTCGCCGCCTTCGCGCTCGTCGCGCTCGCGGTCGCCGTCGCGACCGGCCAGCGCGCGGCCGCGTGGGCGACCGCCGGCTTCGGTATCGCCGCGCTGGCGCTGTTTCTGATCATCGACCTCACCGACGCGGGCGACATCGGCGACATCGCGCTCGGCGATCGGGGCTTGACGACGGTCGAGGTGGTCCCCCGAACCGGCTTCTGGCTCGAGGCCGCCGCCGCCCTCACCCTCGCCCTCGCCGGCATCGCCTTCGCCGCCCAGAACACGACCGAGCGCCAGGCCCTCCGCCGCCTCTGGGCCTCCCGCCGCCGGCACGGTTCCGAGCCGAGCGCCCCCTGAGCAGACCCCGAGATAGGGGGCGGGGCGGCTCCCGGATACCACCCGACCGTGGGCGGTTGAAATGGGCCGATCCATATGAGGACGCAGGAGCCGCCGCGGGGTCAGGTGCTGGCGAGGCTCAGAGCGTCCTGATCGAGGACGCAGGAAGCGACGACACCGAGCCGGCGAGGCTGAGCGGCGTCAGGTCGAGGACGCAGGAGCCGCCGCGGCCGAAGGGCCGCAAGGCGACGAGGACGCCGAGCTGACGTCGCTCAGCCCGCCGGCTACCAGCGGTAGTGGGCGAAG
This sequence comes from uncultured Conexibacter sp., assembly GCA_964613275.1. Lineage (GTDB taxonomy): Bacteria > Actinomycetota > Thermoleophilia > Solirubrobacterales > 70-9 > RHKX01. The sequence goes on from CAZTGN010000174.1 coordinate 1,504, forward strand.
GCTTTGTTTGCCTGCGCCATCCGGTAGATGTCGTCCTTGCGCTTGAACGCGCCACCCTGCTGGGAGGCGGCATCCATGATCTCGCGGGCGAGGCGCTCCGACATCGACTTCTCGCCACGGCTGCGGGCGAACTCGATCAGCCAGCGGACGGCCAGGGTCCGGGCGCGCCGCTGCGGGACCTCGACGGGCACCTGGTAGGTGGCGCCGCCGACGCGGCGGGAGCGGACCTCGAGGACCGGGGTCAGCTCGTTGACCGCGTCGTCGAGGACGTCGGTCGGGTTGCGGCCGGAGCGCTCGCCGACGATCGCGAGCGCGTCGTAGACGATCCGCTCGGCGGTCGACTTCTTGCCGTCGAGCATCACCTTGTTGATGACCTGCTGGACGAGCCGGCTGCGGAACCTGGCGTCGGGCGCGACGGCCCTGGGGGTGGCGCGGTTTCGTCTCATGTCAGGACGCCTTGACGCCGTACTGCGAGCGGGACTGCTTGCGCTCGGAGACGCCGGAGGCATCGAGGGTGCCGCGGACGACCTTGTAGCGGACTCCCGGCAGGTCCTTGACGCGGCCGCCGCGGACGAGGACGACGGAGTGCTCCTGGAGGTTGTGCCCCTCGCCCGGGATGTAGGTCGTGACCTCCATGCCGTTGGTCAGCCGCACGCGGGCGACCTTGCGCAGGGCGGAGTTCGGCTTCTTCGGAGTGGCCGTGTAGACGCGGGTGCAGACGCCGCGCCGCTGCGGGGCGGCGGTCCTCGCCTTGCGGCCCTGCCCGGACTTCAGGCCGGGGGTCGAGACCTTCTTGGGAGGGGCCTTCCGGCCCTTGCGGATGAGCTGATTCGTCGTCGGCACGGCGCGGAATGGTAGCGGTACGACGCGAGCCGCGGCAACCGGACGATAATCCCGGCCCGATGACTCGACCGGCAGCCACCGACCCGCCGATCCTCGCCGTCGACGTCGACGGGGTCATCAGCCTGTTCGGCTTCGAGGAGCCCCCCGACCGGGCCCCCTGCCGGTTTCAGCTGATCGACGGGATGGCCCACTGCATCTCGCACGCGGCCGGCGGCCGGCTGCAGCGGCTGACCCCCTACTACGAGATGGTCTGGGCCACGGGCTGGGAGGACCGCGCCAACGACCACCTGCTCGGCCTCCTCGGCCTGCAGCGGATGCCGGTCATCCGGTTCGGCGGGGACGCCCGCTTCGGCAGCGCCCACTGGAAGCTCGGGCCGATCGCCGCCTATGCCGCCGGCCGCCGGCTGGCCTGGATCGACGACTCGCTCGACGACGAGTGCCACGCCTGGGCCCGGGCCCGGGCCGAGCCGACCCTGCTCGTGCCGACCGACCCGACCCGCGGACTCGAGGAGCCGCAGGTCGATCTGCTGATCGAGTGGGCAGCCGGCGCGGAGACGCCCTCGGGATAGCGCGGACACGGCCTCGGGATAAACTACGTAGCCCATGGACGTCGGGCTCGAGATGTTCATCTTCATGGGAGTGATCCTGAAGATCCCGGTGCTGGCCGCCTGCTGGCTGATCTGGCATGCCGTCCGCGCCGAGCCGGACCCGGTCGAGGGCAGCGAGGACGCGGGCGAGAAGCGCGGCCGCTTCCGCCGCGAGCCGAAGCCGAAGCGCCCGCGCGGCCCCCGCCGTGGCCCCCACGCACCCGACTCGCTGCCGATCCCCTGCCCGGCCGAGTCGGACGCCCTTCGCGTCACCCGCCGACCGGCCCACGCCGCGCTCACCGGCTCCGCCGAGCGCCGCCGGCTGCAGCGCTGAGGCCAGCGACGGGTTCCGACCAGCGCTGGCCGAGGCCCGTGGCTCGCCGGGGCGGGGCGCCGGAGCGGGGCGCCGGAGGTGCGCCCGGGTCGGTGCGGGGCTAGTCGTCGGCCTTCGCGGGCTCGGTGGCGGCGCCGTTGCCGCTGCCGTCGCCGCCGACCTCGATGTCGGCGGCGAGCTCCTCGAGCTCGTCGGCGAACGAGGCCCCGAAGCCCTCGACGTCGGCGCCCTGCGGCTGCTCGAGCTCGCCGGTGAGCCCGAGCTCGGCGGCGAGCGCCTCGTCGTCGAACTGCTCGTCGGGACGCTGCGGCGGCTCGACCGGGTCGATCTCGACGGACCGGTAGTGGCGCAGGCCGGTCGCCGCCGGGATCAGCTTGCCGATGATCACGTTCTCCTTGAGCCCGACCAGCTTGTCCCGCTTGCCTTCGAGGGCGGCGTCGGTCAGCACCTTCGTGGTCTCCTGGAAGGAGGCGGCGCTGAGGAACGACTCGGTCGCCAGCGACGCCTTCGTGATCCCGAGGATCACCTCTTCGGCCTTGGCCTGCTCGCCGCCGTCGGCCTTGACCTCCTTGTTGGTCGCCTGAAGCCGGATCCGATCCTCGAGCTGCCCCGGCAGCAGATCGGTCGAACCCTTCTTCTCGATCTGGACCTTGCGCAGCATCTGCCGCACGATCAGCTCGATGTGCTTGTCGTTGATGTCGACGCCCTGGGCCTTGTAGACGCGCTGGACCTCACGGACGAGGTAGAGCTCGGTCTCGGTCCGGCCGCGGATCGCGAGCAGCTCCTTCGGATCGAGCGACCCCTCGTTGAGCTGCCTGCCGCGGTCGATCCGCTCGCCGTGCTTGACCATCAGCACCGTCCGCGGCGGGAACGAGTAGGAGTGGTCCTCGCCCTGGGAGTCGGTGACGACGACCTTGATCCCCTTGTCGGTCTCCTCGACCTGGACCTTGCCGCCATCCTCGGCGAGCTGGGCGAGGCCCTTCGGCTTGCGCGCCTCGAACAGCTCGACGACGCGGGGCAGGCCCTGGGTGATGTCCAAGCCGGCGACGCCGCCGGTGTGGAACGTCCGCATCGTCAGCTGCGTGCCCGGCTCGCCGATCGACTGCGCGGCGATGATCCCGACCGCGTCGCCGAGCTCGGCCTCCTTGCCGGTCGCCATCGAGCGGCCGTAGCAGGCCTTGCAGACCCCGGTCTCGAGCTCGCACTTGAGCGGTGAGCGGACCGGGACGCTGACGTCCTCGTCGCCGCCGTAGGCCTCGACGAGCTCGGCCAGCTCCTCCTTGTCGATCGTCTGGTTCCGCTTCAGCAGCTCGCGACCGCGCTTGGTCTCGAACTTCTTCGCCGCGCGACGACCGATCAGGTTCTGGTTCGGCTCGTCGTCCCGCAGCAGCGACATCTCGACGAAGTCCTTCGTCTTGCAGTCGTCGGTGTTGATGATCACGTCCTGGGCCACGTCGACGAGCCGGCGCGTCAGGTAGCCGGAGTCGGCCGTCCGCAGCGCCGTGTCGGCGAGGCCCTTGCGGGCGCCGTGGGTCGAGATGAAGTACTCGAGCACCGACAGGCCCTCCATGAAGTTGGACTTGATCGGCCGCTCGATGATCTCGCCCTTCGGGTTCGCCATCAGGCCGCGCATGCCGGCCAGCTGGCGGATCTGCTTGAACGATCCGCGCGCCCCGGAGTTGGCCATCATGTAGATCGGGTTGAGCTCGTCGAGGTTGCGCTCCATCGCCCCGGCGACCTCGTCGGTCGCCTGGTTCCAGAGGTCGGTGACCGAGTCCCGCCGCTCCTCGGCAGTGATCCAGCCTTCCTCGTACTGGCTGACGATCTCGGCCGCCTTCTCCTCATAGCCCTCGAGGATCTTCTCCTTGTCGGGAGGGGAGATCACGTCGTTCTTGGAGACGGTGATCCCGGCCTGGGTCGCGAAGTGGAAGCCGAGCTCCTTGAACGCGTCGAGCACCCGCGACACCGCGGAGGCTCCATAGACCTCGACGAGACGGGCGACCATCTCGTTGACGTCGCGCTTCTTCAGCGAGTGGTTGACGAACTCGAAGCCCTTCGGGTCCCAGTCCTCCTCCAGCGCCGCGGCCAGCGCCCGCTCGATCCGGTCGTTGAAGATGATCCGGCCGACCGTGGTCAGGAAGTGCTCGTCCTCCTGGCGACGGTACTCGGCGAGGTCGTGCAGCTCGACGAGATCGTTCTCGAATGCCAGCTCGGCCTCCTGGGCGGAGCGGAACGAGCGCGGGCGGCTGCCGTCCTTCTTCTCGTCCCAATCGCCGGACTTGAGCCGCTCGTCCCTGGCGGCGAGCTCCTCGCCCGTCGACCCGTAGGTGATGTAGTAGATCCCGAGGACCATGTCCTGGGTCGGGGTCGCCAGCGGCGCGCCGTGGGCGGGGCTGAGGATGTTGTTCGACGACAGCATCAGGATCCGCGCCTCGGCCTGCGCCTCGGCGCTGAGCGGGACGTGGACGGCCATCTGGTCGCCGTCGAAGTCGGCGTTGAAGGCCGAGCAGACGAGCGGGTGCAGCTGGATCGCCTTGCCCTCGATCAGCACCGGCT
>CAZTGN010000175.1:0-5709 GCA_964613275.1 uncultured Conexibacter sp.
TCGCGGCTGCCGACGCCTGAGGCCCGCTTCGCGGCTGCCGACGCCTGAGGCCCGCGCTCGAGCCCGCCGACGCCTGAGGCCCGCTTTGCGGCTGCCGGCGTCCGCTGCCGCCGGCCCCGCGCGCGGGCGCCGGCGGTCGCTCCGCTCCGGCCCCGTTCACACCCTTTTCACAGGACGGGCACAAGCGCGTAACAAGCTCCCCGTCGGCGGCTGAGACGCTCCCGGTCAGTTCAAGCCAGCAACCGGGGGCGGGCCTGTGTCCGCGCCGTGAACGCCCGGCTGACGTCCAGTCCCAATCAGCAAGGAGTCACGCCAAGTGAAGCCAGCCAAGTTCTTTGCGATCTCCGCAGCCACGGGGCTGCTCGCCATCGGAGTTGCCGCCTGCGGCAGCGGCGACAGCACCGACGGCACCGACGGCGGCACCGCCACCGGCCTGTCGGGGACCATCCGCATCGACGGGTCCAGCACCGTCGCGCCCCTGACCGAGGCGGTCGCCGAGGGCTTCCAGCAGGAGAACCCCGACGTGCGTGTGACGGTCGGCACCTCCGGCACCGGCGGGGGCTTCGAGAAGTTCTGCGCCGGCGAGACCGACTTCTCCGATGCGTCTCGGGCGATCGAGCCCGAGGAGGAGAAGCTCTGCGAGGACGGCGGGGTCGACTGGGAAGAGGTCCGCGTCGCGACCGACGCGCTCACCGTCGTCGTCAACCCCGAGAACCCCGTCACCTGCATGACGGTCGACCAGCTCGCCGACGTCTGGGGTCCGGACACGACCGCCACGACCTGGAACGACATACCCGATCTCGACGCGTCGTTCGACGCCGACCTGGCGCGTTACGGGCCCGGCACCGATTCGGGCACGTTCGACCACTTCACCGAGGCGGTCAACGGCGAGGAGGGCGCCTCGACGAAGGACTACAACAACGTCGGCGAGGACGACAACGCGACGGTCAGCGGCGTGAGCGGGGATTCGGGCGGCATCGGCTACTTCGGCTACTCGTTCTTCGCCGAGAACGAGGACGAGGTCAAGGCGCTCGAGATCGACGGCGGCGACGGTTGCGTCGCTCCCTCGGTCGAGACGGCTCAGGACGGCTCCTACACACCGCTGAGCCGACCGCTGTTCATCTACCCGACCGGCTCGTCGCTGGACGACCCCACGAAGCAGGCTTTCATCGACTACTACCTGGCGAACGTGAGCGCCGTCGCCGAGAGCCTCGGGTTCATTCCGCTCACCGACGCGCAGCTGAGCGCGTCCGAGGACGCGCTGGCGAACCTCGAGGGCAAGTAGGCCCGAGGGCGGACGGACCGGCACGAGCATGGAAGCCAGCGGGATCGGAGCCGGAGCCTCCGGGGCGGGCGCGGGTGGCCGCAGCCCCCTGGAGGCTCCCGGACGTCGACTCGGCGAGCGGGCGATCCTGGCGGGCCTCGCTCTCTGCGGCGCCCTCTCCGTCCTGACGACGACGGCGATCGTCATCTCGCTGATCGGGCCGACGCTCGGCTTCTTCGAGCTCGTCGACCCGATCGACTTCCTGTTCGGCACCGACTGGTCGCCGAGCTTCGAGCCCGCGAGCTTCGGCGTGCTGCCGATCGTCGCCGGCACCCTGAGCGTGACCCTCTGGGGAATGCTCTTCGCGATCCCGATCGGCCTCGCCGCAGCCATCTACCTCGCCGAGTACGCGAGCCCGCGCGCGCGCAGGACGATCAAGCCGATCCTCGAGATCCTCGCCGGGATCCCGACCGTCGCGATCGGGTTCTTCGCCGTCTCCTTCATCCTCCCCGAGATCATCCGCCCGATCTGGCCGTCGGACCTCCTCGGCGGCGCCGGCTCACCGTTCATGGCGCTCGCCGCCGGCCTCGGCATCGGCCTGATGGTCGTCCCGATCGTCGCCTCGATCTCCGAGGACGCGATGTCGGCGGTTCCCCGTGGGTTGCGCGAGGGCGCCTATGCGCTCGGCGCCACGAAGGCGAAGGTCGCGACGAAGGTCGTGTTCCCGGCGGCCCTCTCGGGCATCGTCGCCTCGATCATCCTGGCGATCTCGCGTGCGGTCGGCGAGACGATGATCGTGGTCCTCGCGGCGGGCTCGACCCCGAATCTGACGTTCAATCCGGTCGAGTCGATCCAGGCCATGACCTCCTACATCGCCGTGACCGCCACCGGTGACATCTCGACCGGCTCCCCCGACTACAAGGCGATCTTCGCGGTCGGAACGGTCCTCTTCCTGATGACCCTGCTCATGAACCTGATCTCGATCCGCATGGTCAGGAGGTATCGGGAGGTGTACGAGTGATGGAGGCATCCCCGCTGCCACCGGCCGAGCGGACCAGGCTCGCGGTCGCGGGCTCGCGGGCGACGACCGCGGCGATCCTGCGCAACCAGCCCCGGGGCGATGTCGTCCGCAACAACGCCTTCGCGCTGCTCCTCCTGCTCGCGGTCGTGGTGGCCATGGCCGGCCTCGCGGCCCTGGTCGTCCAGGCGGTCGTCGAAGGCTCCCCGGCCTTCAGCCTCGACCTGCTGAGCAGCCCTCCCTCGACGATCGACGTCGAGTCGGCGGGCTTCCGTCCCGCGCTGATCGGATCGGTGATGCTGATCGCCGGGGTGATCGTCCTGGTCGTGCCGCTGGGCGTCGGAGCGGCGATCTATCTGGAGGAGTACGCGGACCGGACGAGGTGGTGGAACCGCGTGATCGAGCTCAACATCCAGAACCTGGCGTCGGTGCCCTCGATCATCTTCGGAATCCTCGGCCTCGGGTTCATCGTCCGCGGTCCGCTGGACGCCGGCTTCATCCTCGCGGCCGGGTCGGCGACCCTCGCCCTGCTCGTTCTCCCGGTCGTGATCATCGCGGGCCGGGAGGCGATACGGGCGGTGCCGCCCTCGATTCGCGAGGGCTCGCTCGCGCTCGGCGCGACTCGCTGGCAGACCACCCGACGACAGGTCCTGCCGGCGGCGATCCCGGGCATGGCGACCGGCGTGATCCTGGCCGTCTCCAGGGCCTTCGGCGAGACGGCGCCGCTGCTCCTCGTCGGCGCGACCGTGTTCGTGACCTTCGACCCCGAGCCCTTCAACCCGGACGGGTACTCGGCGCTGCCGGTTCAGATCTATCAGTACGCCACGCGACCGCAGGAGGAGCTCCAGGCGCTCGCCGCCGCCGGCATCGTGCTCATGCTCGTCGTGCTCGTGGCGATGAACTCGTTCGCGATCTGGCTCCGCAACCGTTACGAGCAGAGGTGGTAGGTGAGTGGATCGGAAGGTCAGATGACACGGGATCCGACCGGTCGGGCCGAGCCCGATGAGGCGGCGGACGTGCCCGCCGGCCGCCCCGAGCTGGCGATTCGGCCCCGGTTCGGGGGCGAATCGCGGCTCAGCGACGAGCGGGTCTTCGAGCTCGAGGAGGTCTCGGTGCTCTACGGCGGCAAGCTCGCCGTCCAGGACATCACGATGGAGATCCACAAGCACCAGGTGACGGCGCTGATCGGCCCGTCGGGGTGCGGGAAGTCGACGCTGATCCGCTGCCTGGACCGGATGAACGACCTGATCCCGGGATGCGAGGTCCGCGGCAAGGTCCTCTACCACGGTGAGGATCTCTACGGGCCGAAGGTGGACCCGATCCAGGTTCGCAAGCTGATCGGCATGGTCTTCCAGAAGCCGAACCCGTTCCCGAAGTCCGTCTACGACAACGTCGCCTTCGGGCCGAGCGTCCTCGGGATGAAGGGCGACATGGACGAGATCGTCGAGAGGGCGCTGCGCAGGGCAGCCCTCTGGGACGAGGTCAAGGACCGCCTCGACTCGAACGCGTTCGGCATGTCGGGTGGACAGCAGCAGCGGCTCTGCATCGCCCGCTGCATCGCCGTCGAGCCGGACACGATCCTCATGGACGAGCCGTGCTCCGCTCTCGACCCGATCTCGACGGGCAAGATCGAAGACCTGATGATGGAGCTGAAGCAGGAGCTCTCGATCGTCATCGTCACCCACAACATGCAGCAGGCGGCCCGCGTCTCCGACCGGACCGCGTTCCTGATGGTCGAGCTGGACGCGACCGAGCAGAACCGCTGGGGCAGGATCGTCGAGTACGACTCGACCGAGAGGATCTTCACCAACCCGGCCGACCCGCGGACCGAGGACTACGTCAGCGGCAAGGTCGGTTAGGCGTGGCCGAGCAAGCCCGGATCCACTATCAGGAGGAGCTCGACGAGCTCGAGGCCACGGCCCTCGGCGGCATCGACCTGGTCGTCGACACGCTCGGGCGGACGATCGAAGCCCTCGAGCATCACGACGTCGCGCTCGCCGAGCTGGTGATCGCCGACGACGACAGGATCGACGGCCGCTATCTCGAGGTCCACCAGGCGATCCTCACCCTGCTCGCGACGCAGGCGCCGGTGGCAGGAGACCTGCGCCTGATCGCGGCGCTCCTGCACCTGATCAAGTCGGTGGAGAGGATGGGCGATCAGTGCGTCAACGTCGCGAAGCTGATCCCGCTGACCGGGCACGATGCACCCCGGGACGAGCGGATGCTGAAGGACCTCGTGACGATGGGCCGGCAGGTGAGGACGCTGTTGAGCCAGGCCAAGCGGGCGTTCGCGGGCCGCGACGTCGATCTCGCCCGCGACCTCGTGCGCGGCGACGACGTCGTCGACAACCTGAATCGCGAGTGCTTCCGGCTCGCGATCGAGACCGGCGACGAGCTCGACAAGCGGGAGTGGGGGATGACGATGATGCTCGTGTCGCGGGCGCTCGAGCGGATGGGTGACAACGCCGTCGACATCGGCGAGCAGGCGGTCTTCGTGGCCACCGGCCTGCTCGAGGAGTTCGAGGACGCGTCGGAGCCCGGGGCGGCGACCCACTGACCGGACGTCGTCGATCCCCTGGTGCGCGTTCGCAGCCGGGCCGCCGCGGTGCGAGGGCTTCGGTCTCCTCCCCGCACCCGGCCCCACCGGGCGGTCGCGGAGCCGCGTGGAGTGCCGGCGGCACGTGAAAGGCCTGCAAACGGGCGGTTCGGGAGACCCTGGCCACTTCCGCCGCGAGGATCACCAAGATCAGCCCATGTCGCCGGTCACGCTGCTGGGGGAGATCGATCGCCCCGTTCGTGCCCGCCGTCCCGCCTCTGACAAGATCACCCGCAGGCGGATGCTCTGCGCGGCGATCGACATCGGTTCGAACACGACACGCGTCCTCGTCGCCGAGCCCGAGGAGGGTCAGCTCCGCAAGGTGATGGAGCAGCGCGCCTACACCCGGATCGGCAAGGACGTGACCCGGGGTGGCGGCGAGATCTCGGAGGAGAAGCTGCATGAGGTCGTCGATGTCGTCTGCACCCAGGTCCGGCTCGCCCAGGAGCTCGGAGCCGAGGTGATCCGGATCGTCGCCACCGCCGCCATCCGCACGGCGGCGAACGGCGACGACGTCGCGGCCGGGATCGAGCGCGCGGCCGGCGTCCCGGTGGACGTCCTCAGCGACCGCGAGGAGGGCCGGCTCGCCTTCATCGGCGCGACGAAGGCGCTCGGACATCCGGTCGCGGGCGAGATCGCCGTCGTCGACGTCGGCGGAGGCTCCTCGGAGGTGACCGTCGGGACGAGCGCCGACGGCGTCGATGAGGTCCGCTCGTTCGCGATCGGCTCGGGCGTGCTCTCCGAGGACCTGATCACCGACGATCCTCCGGGCCCGGGCGAGATCCGCAAGCTCCGCGAGCGCACCTTCGTCGGATGAGCCCATCAACGGGT
>CAZTGN010000176.1:0-5709 GCA_964613275.1 uncultured Conexibacter sp.
CTGGCGGGGCATGCTGCCGACCCGGGTTCCCGCCGGGGCCATTCCTGCGCAGTTGGACTTCGCCCTCGCGCATGTCGGTCCGGCGCGGCAACTCATGCTGTACAACAGCGGCAGCTTCTTCGACATGGCCGACTACTACGGGAACCTCGACGACACCGTCGACGTCGTCGATCGCGGCGGCGACCCGGAGGTGCGGGGGCGGCTGATGACGCTGAACGGCTTCGCGATGGTCGGCGACCCGATCCTGGGCTTCCCGCTGGTCCAGGCGAGCATGTCGCTGAACACCTACGTCGTCCCCTCCGAGCAGGGCCTCGCCGACGGCGCCACCCCGGCCGGGCCCTCCCCGGTCGCGGGCGCGCCCACCTGGGTCGCCGCGCCCGACTCGAGCGCGCCCGTCCCCGAGACCGCGGCGGTGACGCCATGAACCGCATCTCCACGTTCGCCGGCGACCTGGTCCAGGACCTCCGGGACCGCAACCTGCTGATCCCCACGATCGCGCTGCTCGTGGCGATCGTCGCCGTCCCGATCCTGCTCGGAGGCGGCGGCGAGAGCGACGGGGGCGCCGTGCCGCCGGCCACCCAGCCGGCCCCGGTCGCGGGCGCCGAGGAGATCGATCCGGTCGTGCTCGCCGAGGTCCCGGGAATCCGCGACTACCGCAAGCGGCTGACCGGGAAGAAGCGCAACCCGTTCATCCAGATCAGCGAGGCGAGCGCCGACGCCGCGGGCTCCGGCGGCGACGGGGGCGGCCCGTCCGGCGGCGGTGGCGGGTCCACCTCGACGGCGACCGACGATGCGGCTTCGGCGCCGCCGGCGGACAGCTCCGGCTCGTCGGCGCCGCCGGCATCCGAGCCGACCGACGAGGTCCGCACCGAGACCCGCATGATCACCTTCACGGTCGACGTCCGCGTCCGTCACGACGGCGATTCGCGGGTCATCGAGGGGGCCGAGGCGATGGCGCTGCTGCCTGGCAAGCAGCGGCCGATCGTCCAGTACCTCGGCGCCGGCGTCGACGGCCACCGGGCCGGCTTCGTCGTCTCCCCGGACGTCGTCTCCGCCAGCGGCGACGGCAACTGCGATCCCGGCCGCAACGACTGCCAGTTCCTGTCGATGCGGGAAGGCGACTCACAGACGTTCCGCTACGGCGCGGACGAGCGGAAGCTCCGCCTCGACCTGCTCGCGATCAACCGGGTCGTCAGCAAGAAGACCGACTCGGCCGGCTGAGCGCCGACCGCGATCGCGGCCGCGCGGCCGGTTGATCGCCGGCGATCCGCGCGCACGCGCGGGCTCGCAACCAACTGTCTAGCCTTCGCCGCGATGACGCGCTTCGACTTCGTTACCGCCGGCGAGTCCCACGGCCCCGGCCTGACGGCGATCGTCGAGGGCATGCCGGCGGGTCTCGAGCTCGACCGCGAGGCGCTCGACCGCGACCTCGCCCGGCGCCAGCTCGGTCACGGACGCGGCGGCCGGATGAAGATCGAGCGCGACGCCGCCGAGGTCCGCTCCGGCGTTCGCCACGGCCGCACCCTCGGCAGCCCGATCGCGCTGCTCGTCGCCAACCGCGACTACGAGAACTGGGTCGAGCGGATGGGGCCGTGGGAGAGCGGGGAAGGGGTCGAGCAGGTCCATCTGCCGCGGCCCGGGCACGCGGACCTGCCGGGCCTGCTCAAGTACGGCTTCGACGACGTCCGCGACGTCCTCGAGCGGGCCAGCGCCCGCGAGACGGCGGCCCGCGTCGCCGCCGGGGCGCTCGCGCGCCAGCTCCTCGCCGCGCTCGGGGTGACGATCCGAAGCCACGTGACCCGGATCGCCGGGGTCGCGGCGCCGGCGCCCCATACGCTCGCGCCCGCCGCCTTCGAAGGGGTCGACGAGGACCCGGTCCGCTGCCTCGACGCCGATGCCTCGAAGGCGATGGTGGCCGAGATCGACCGGTTGAGGAAGGAGAACGAGAGCCTCGGCGGCAGCTTCGAGCTCCGCGCCTGGGGGCTCGTCCCGGGGCTCGGCTCGCACGTCTCCTGGTCGGAGCGGCTCGACGGCCGGATCGCGCAGGCGATGGTCTCGATCCAGTCGGCGAAGGGCGTCAGCATCGGGCCCGCATGGGAGGTCGCCGCAAGTCCCGGCTCGGAGGCCCACGACGAGATCCTGCACGAGCCCGGGCGCGGCTACCACCGGGAGACGAACCGCGCCGGCGGGCTCGAGGGCGGGATGACCAACGGCGAGACGCTGATCGTCCAGGTCGCGATCAAGCCGATCTCGACCCTGACCAAGCCGCTGCGCTCCGTCGACGTCCACACCAAGGAGCCGCAGGCGGCGCACAAGGAGCGCACCGACTCCACCGTTGTGCCGGCCGCCGGGGTCGTCGGCGAGGCGATGCTGGCGCTGACCCTGGCCCGCGCCTACCGCGAGAAGTTCGGCGGCGACCACATCGACGACGTCAGGGCCGCGGTCGATGCCTACCGGCGCCGGATCGACGATTGACGGCGTGCCCGCTTCGCCGTCCGCCTCGATCGTCTTCATCGGCTTCATGGGTGCCGGCAAGTCGACCGCGGCGCGCGGCGCGGCGCGGGTGCTCGGCGCCGAGGCGGTCGACACCGACGAGCTGATCGCCGCCGAGGTCGGCTCGATCGAGGACTTCTTCCGCGAGCGCGGGGAGGCGGCGTTCCGCGAGGTCGAGGAGCGGGTCGTCCTCGCGGCCCTCGCGCGCGGCGCCGTCGTCGCGCTCGGCGGCGGCGCCGTCGAGAGCGAACGGATCCGGACGGCGCTCGGCGGCCACGTGACCGCCTGGTGCCGGGTCGAGGTGGACGCCGCCTGGGAGCGCTGCCGCGACAGCGACCGGCCGCTGGCCCGCGATCGCGCCGGCTTCGGTCGCCGCTTCGCGGAGCGGCTGCCGCTTTATGAGGAGTGCGGCCGGGTCGTCCTGCCGGCCGGCGGCGAGGGGATCGGCGCCGCCGCGGCGCCGTGGCTCGACGCGCTGCGCTCCGCGCCGGCGACGCGGATGGCCTGGTACCGCAGCGACTCGGGGGGCGGTCCGGCGCTTGTCGGCCCGGAGGCGACGAGGATCCTCGACCCGCGCGCCGACCTGCGTCCGGGCGCCCGTCTCTTCGGGCTCGCCGACCGCGATGCGCTGGCCGCGACCGGGGGGCTGATGCCGGCGGTGGAGGGGGAGGGCCCGATCGAGCTGGCCGGGGGCGAGGCGGCCAAGACGGTCGCCGCCGCCGAGGCGGCGCTGCGCGAGCTCGCCCGTGCCGGCGTCCGCCGCGAGGACGCGCTCGTCGCCTTCGGCGGCGGCGTCGCCGGCGATCTCGCCGGCTTCTGCGCCGCGGTCTACCAGCGCGGGGTGCCGGTCGTCCAGGTGCCGACGACGCTTGTCGCCCAGGTCGACTCCGCCTACGGAGGCAAGACCGGGGTCGATCTGCCGGAGGGCAAGAACTACGTCGGCGCCTTCCACCAGCCGGCCGCTGTCCTCGCCGACCCGGCGGCGCTCGCCACCCTGCCCGCGGCCGAGCTCGCCGCCGGGTTCGCCGAGGTCGTGAAGACGGCGCTGATCGCCGGCGGCCCGCTCTGGGAGCGGGTGCGGGGGATCGCCACGATCGACGCCGGGGCGGTCGCGCCGCTCGTCTTCGACTGCGCCCGCGCGAAGCTCGACGTCGTCGCCGCCGACGAGCGCGACTCGGGCCGGCGGGCGGTGCTCAACCTCGGCCACACGGTCGGGCACGCGATCGAGGCGGCCACCGGCTACGAGCGCTACCGGCACGGCGAGGCGGTCGCGATCGGCCTCGTCGCCGCGCTGCGGCTCTCGGGGGTCGACGAGCTGGCGGTCGAGGTGGGCGAGCTGCTGCGCCGGGCCGGGCTGCCGGTCGCCGTCGATCCGCCGGTCGACATCGACGCCGTCCTCGACGCCGTCGGCCGCGACAAGAAGCGGACGGCCTCGGGGGTGGGCTTCGTGCTGCTCTCCGGGCCGGGAGAGGTCTCGTTCGACAACCGGGTCGGTGACGCTAGCCTGCGGCGGGTGGTCGAGGAGTTGAGCTCGTGAGCACCCGCAACCGGGTGGCGGTGATGCACGGGGTCAACCTCGACACCCTCGGCCGCCGCGACCCCGAGATCTACGGGAGCGAGACGCTCGCGCAGCTCGAGTACCGGGTCCACGGCTTCGCCCGCGAGCTCGGGCTCGAGGCTTCCTTCTTCCAGACCAACCACGAGGGCGAGTTCTGCGAGTACCTGCACCGGGTCCCGGGGACGGCCGATGCCGTCCTCGTCAACGCCGGCGCCTGGTCCCACTACTCGTGGGCGATCCGCGACGCGCTCGAGGTCGCCGCCAAGCCCGCCGTCGAGGTCCACATCAGCGACGTGGAATCGCGCGAGGACTGGCGCTCGATATCCGTCTTCGACGGCCTCGTCGCCGCGAAGATCTCCGGCCGGGGGCTCGACGGCTACCGCGAGGCGCTGAGCGTCCTCGTCGCGGAGCTCGATCTGTGATCGCCGCACCCGAGGGCCGCGCCGAGCGGCTCGCGGCGGCGGTGGACGATGCCGGCCTCGACATGGCGATCGTCGGCGACCTCGTCCGGCCCGGCGACTCCGGCCGGGACGCCATGGCCGACGTCGCCTGGCTCACCGGCTTCTTCGGCTCCAGCGGGATCGCCGTCGTCGGCGCCGGGACGCGCGCCTTCCTGACCGACTTCCGCTACGCGACCTGGGCCGCCGAGACCGTTCCGGGGTCGTTCCGGATCGTCGACGCGGCGGGCGAGATCGTCGCCGAGCTGGCCGGCCTCCTGGCGGGCCGGGTCGGGATCGACCCGGCGAAGACGAGCGTCGAATGCCACCGCAAGCTCACCGAGGCAGTCGGTGACGGCGTCGAGATCGTCGCCGTCGAAGGTCTCGTCGCCGACCTGCGCCGGGTCAAGGACGAGGCCGAGATCGCGGCGATCGCAGCCGCCGCCGAGCTCGCCGACGAGGTCTATGCCGGCATCGTGGAGAGCGGGCTGGCGGGGCGCACCGAGCGCGAGGTGGCGCTGGCGGCGGAGGCGCGGATGCGCGAGCTCGGCGCCGAGGGCCCGTCGTTTCCGACGATCGTCGCCGCCGGCCCGAACGGGGCGCTGCCGCATGCCGTCCCCGGCGAGCGCGAGATCGGCGCCGGCGAGTACGTCATCGTCGACATGGGCGCGATCCTCGACGGCTACTGCTCGGACTGCACGCGGACGCTCGTCGACGGCGAGCCGAACCCGGCCCAGCGCGAGGTCTACGAGCTGGTGCTCGCCGCTCAACGGGCGGGGCTGGGGGCGATCCGCGAGGGCGTCGGCGGCCGCGCCGCCGACGCGATCGCCCGCGAGGTGATCGCCAGCGCCGGCTACGGCGAGCGCTTCGGCCACGGCCTCGGCCACGGCGTCGGCATCGAGGTCCACGAGCCGCCGCGCCTGACGAAGCGCTCCGACGACATCCTCCGCGCCGGCGAGGTGGTCACCGTCGAGCCCGGGGTCTACGTCCCCGGCGAGTTCGGGATCAGGATCGAGGACCTCGTCGTCGTCACCGCCGAGGGCCACCGCAACCTCAGCTCCTTCCCGAAGTAGCCCCCATCCCCGCCCCCCGCCCCCCCGCCCCCGAGCCTCCCCGCCCCCGGGGTGGGGCATCTGGAGCCCGCATGAGGTGGTCGAGCTGCCCCACGTCGGGATCGACCCCGGGGTGGGGCCTCTGGAGCCCGCATGAGGTGGTGGAGCT
>CAZTGN010000177.1:0-5635 GCA_964613275.1 uncultured Conexibacter sp.
ACGCAGGAGGCGAAGCGTGCGAGGCACGTGAGCCGACGAGGAGGCCGAGATGACGCCGCTCAGGCCGCCAGATCAGTTGTCGGAGCCGGCGCGGTCCCAGAGATAGAGCTCCATCGCCTCGACCGCCAGCTCCTCCTGGCGTCCGGGCGAGAGCCAGTCGAGGACGGTCTCGAGGGCGCGCTCCTCGGTGAGGCCGCGGTCGACGGCCTCCTCGCCGCGGAAGCCGGCGGCCAGCTTGAGCGCCTCGCGGCGGTGGCGGCCGAGCGAGCCGAAGGCGTTGATCAGGAAGTCGCGGTTCGGGATCGGATGGGCGATGTCCATCGAGGCATGCCAAGCCGCGAGCATCGAGATGTCGTGCTCGTCGAGCTCCTGGATCGCCTTCGAGTAGTGCGCCTCGAGCTCGTCGTCGGGGATCTCGTCGACCCAGGCGCGGACGGCCTCGCCGAGGAGCTGGCGCCGCGCCTCGCGGCCGACCGAGTCGGCGACCACGCGGATCGCATCGGCGGGATCGATGAAGCAGAGCGGCACGGGGCGAAGATAGACGGGGCTCCCGACGGCAAAAGGGCGTGACGGCGGCCGCCCGGTGGCCGTCGGCGGACGGCTGTCGGCGGCCGCCGGGGGAGGTTGGCGCCGCCGGGCGCCCCGGTCGCGGCGAGGATCGACCCGGCCGGCGCGTGCCAGGCTCGGCAACCCCGAGATCCAGCGGGAGGCGGGCTTGACTCGACGGCGGGGGACGGCTCGACGTCAGCCGCCGCTGCCGGGGCGCGACCTATGCTCAGACGGATGCCTCGATTGGCGACAACGCCGGGAGCGCGATGAGCCTGAACGTGATCGCCGGACCGTCGGGGTCGGGCCGCGGCGGGGAGGTGCTCGACGGCTTCCGGGCGGCGATCGAGCGCGAGCCGGTGCTCGTCGTCCCGACCAGCGACGACGTCGATCGGCTCGAGCGCGAGCTCTGCGCGGGGGCGGGCGGGATGCTCGGCGGCACCGTCACGAGCTTCCCCGGCCTGTTCCGCGAGGTGGGCCGGTCGCTGGGGATCGCGGCGCTCGACGGGCTGAGCCCGACCCAGCGGGTCTGGCTCGCCCGGGCGGCGACGGCCGCGACGCCGCTGCGCCGGCTCTCGCGCTCGTCCCGTCACGGCGGCTTCGCGCCGGCGCTGGAGGACCTGCTCACCGACCTGCAGTCCTCCGGGCTCGATGCCGCCGCGTTCGCGGCGGCAGCCGCCGCCGGGGACGCCGGCGCCTACGAGCGCGAGCTCGCCGCGCTGTTCGCGTCCTACGAGTCGCTGCGGGACGAGCGCGGGCTGAGTGACGAGCACCAGCTCGCCGCCCGCACGACCGCCACCCTGCGGAGCGACCCGGGGGCGTGGTCGGGACGACCGGTCTTCCTCTACGGCTACGACGACCTGACCCGCGAGCAGATCGAGCTCGTCGGGGCGCTCGCGGAGGCCTGCGAGGTGACCGTCACCGTGACCTTCGAGGACCGCCGGGCGCTGGCGGCGCGGGCCCAGCTCCTCGGCATCCTCCGGGACGAGCTCGGCGCCGTCGTCGTCGCGCGCGCGAGAGCAGCCGACGGGGGTCGTCCGGCGACGCTCGAGCACCTCGAGCGGCACCTGTTCGAGCCCGGAGCCGCCAGGGTCACCGCGGACGGCTCGCTGCGGCTGCTCGAGGGCGCCGGCGAGCGTGGCGAAGCGGAGCTGATCGGCCGCAGGATCGCGCGCCTGCTCGCCGACGGAGCCGACCCGGACTCGATCGCGATCGCGGTCCGCAGCCCGGACCGCCAGGCGCCGGTGATCGCGAGGACGCTGGGCCGGCTCGGGATCCCTCTGGCGCCGGAGGCGAGCGTGCCGCTGGCGCTGACGGCGACCGGCGCCGCGCTGCTCGAGCTGCTGCAGATCAGCGGCGGCGAGGGGTCGGCGGGCACGGTCGTCTCGCTCCTGCGCCGACCGGCCCGGGCGCGCCCCGAGCAGGTCGACTGGCTCGAGCGCGCCGTCCTGCGGGGGCGGATGCAGACCGCCGAGGAGGCGCTGGCCGAGTGGGCCGGGGACGGCGATCAGCCACGGACGATCTGGGCGCTCGACGCGCTCGCCGAGGCCGGCGGCGACCCGGCCGCCCTCGCCGCCGCCCTGACCCGGGTCGCCGCCGACGTCGCCGAGCGGCCGCACCTGCGGTCGGGACTGGTTCCCTCCGGCGGGCCGGCGCTCGAGCTGCGGGCCGCGTCCGAGGCCGCGCGGGCGCTGGAGGAGATCGTCGCCCTCGGCGACCTCGCGCCGCGGGAGCCGGCCGCGCTCGCGGAGCTCCTCGCTCACGTGCGGGTACCGCTCTGGCGCGGTCCGACCGAGGGCAGGGTGCGGATCCTCAGCCCCTACCGGCTGCGCGCGACCCGCGTCGCCCACCTGTTCGTCGCCGGGCTCGCGGATGGCTCGTTCCC
Organism: uncultured Conexibacter sp.; assembly: GCA_964613275.1. GTDB lineage: Bacteria > Actinomycetota > Thermoleophilia > Solirubrobacterales > 70-9 > RHKX01. The sequence goes on from CAZTGN010000177.1 coordinate 2,432, forward strand.
GGCAACCCGCGCCGCCGACCCGCTGCTCTCCGACGAGCGCCGCCGGGCGCTCGGGCTTCCCGCGCGCAGCGATCCCGCCGACGAGGAGCGCTACCTCTTCCACGCCTGCGTCGCCAAGCCGGGGCGCCGCCTCCACCTCTCCTACCCGGCCAGCGACGAGGCCGGGGCGACGGCCCCGCGCAGCGCCTTCGTCGACGAGGTCCGCGACCTGCTCTCCCCGCCCCCGACCCCGGACCCCGCCGACGACCCGCTCGAGCCGGAGCTGGTCGAGCGGGCCACCTTGACCGACTTCGTCGCGATGCCCGAGGACGCGAGCTCGTTCGGCGACCTGACCCGGTCGCTGGCCGCGGCAGGCGGCGACGTCGAGGCGCGGGCGGCGGCCCTGAGCCTCCCCGCGAAGACGGGCGAGCGCGCGGTCGAGGCGGTCGGCGCCGCCCGCCGTCGCCTGCGGGCGTCACGCGCCCCCGGGCCGCTCCTCCAGCCCGACATCCTCGCCGAGCTCGGGGCGCAGGACCTGTTCGGCGCCTCGACGATCGAGGAGTACCACCTCTGCTCCTACCGCTGGTTCGTCAACCACGAGCTCTCGCCGCGGCGGATCGGGCCCGACCCCGAGCCGCTCGAGAACGGGGGCATCGTCCACGCCGCGCTGGAGCGGCTGTACGGCGAGGCTCCCGGCGACGAGGCCCGACCGGCGCCGGAGACCGTCGAGCGCTGGAGCGGGCGGGCGGGCGAGATCGTGCGCGAGGTCGCGGCCGAGCGCGGCTGGGACATCGGGAGCGCCGCCGCGACGGTCACCCTGAAGCGGCTCGACGCCGTCCTCGCCCGCTTCCTGCGCCGCGACGCGGCGACCGGCGGCCCGCTGATGCCGGAGCCTGACCTGCTCGAGGTCGGGTTCGGGGATCGCCCTGACGACCGCTACCCGCCCGCCGACCTCGGGGCGTTCCGGCTCCGGGGCGCGATCGACCGGATCGAGGTCGGGAACGGCTTCGCGCTGATCCGCGACTACAAGCTGAGCGCCAAGGTCACCGCCGGGGCGAAGCTGGTCGAGGAGGGCAAGCTGCAGCTCCCGCTCTACATGCTGGCGGCGCGCGGCTTCGGGCTCGAGCCGATCGGCGGCCTCTACAACCCGCTCGGGGCGGGCAGGGAGGACCGGCCCCGGGGCCTGCTCGACAAGGATCACAAGGGGGGGCTGATCCCGGCCGCGACCGCAGCCCACTACAGCACCGACTTCAAGGACCCGGAGACGCTGGCGGAGATCGTCGAGGAGGCTCTCGCGGAGGCGACCCGGGTGGTCAGCGAGATCCGCGCCGGCCGGATCGACCGCAACCCGCGCGGCGGCTCCTGCCCGCGCTGGTGCGGGCTGGCACCGATCTGCCGGGTCGAGCGCGGGGTGCCGATCCGCGACGACGAGGACGGCGATGAGGAGGACGAGCCCTGATCGGCGAGCCCGAGCAGCTCAGCCTCGCGCCGGCGGCAGCGGAGTCATCCGCCGCCGGGCCGGAGCCCGTCGCGCAGGCGGCGGCCGCGGGGCCCGACCCGGCCCCCCCACCGACCGCCGAGCAGGCGCTCGCGATCGGCGAGCGGGGGCGCGACGTGTTCCTCGAGGCCGGCGCCGGGACCGGCAAGACGCGGGTCCTGGTCGACCGCTACTGCGAGGCGGTCGATGCCGACGGGGTCGAGCCGGAGCGGATCCTCGCATTCACCTTCACCGAGAAGGCGGCGGCGGAGATGCGCCGTCGGATCCGGATCGAGCTCGGTCGCCGGGCGGCGATCGCGGGCGAGCCCGAGCGGCGGGCACGCCTGCAGGAGGCGGCGCGAGCCGGGGAGTCGGCCGCGATCACGACGATCCACGGGTTCAGCCGGCGCCTGCTCGCGGCGTACCCGGTCGCGGCCGGGCTCGATCCGCGCTTCCGCGTCCTCGATGCCGACGAGGCGGGCCGGATCGCCCGGACGGCGTTCGACGAGGCGCTCGGGGCGCTCGCCGGCGACGACGACGCCGCGGCGCTGACGGCGGCGGGCTACGGCGGCCGGTTCGCGTCGATCGTCATCGGCGCCCACTCCGGCCTCCGCAACCGCGGCATCGTGGCGCCGGAGCTGCCCGGGCTCGAGATCGGGGGCATCGACAACCGCGAGGAGCCGCCCACCCCCGCCGAGCGGGCCGAGATCGCCCGCGGCTACGAGGCGCTGGGGCGGCTCCTGGTCGAGTTCGCCGGCCGCTACGACCGGCGCAAGGCCGAGCGCTCGGCGGTCGACTTCGACGACCTGCAGCTGCTCGCGCTCGAGCTCCTGCGCGGCAACGAGGCGATCGCCGCCGCGCAGCGGTCGCGCTTCGACCACCTGCTCGTCGACGAGTTCCAGGACACCAGCCCGGTCCAGCTGGAGCTCGTCCACGCGCTGGCCGGGCCCGAGACGCGGACGTTCACGGTCGGCGACGCGGCGCAGTCGATCTACGGCTTCCGCGGGGCCGACCTGGAGAGCTTCCTGCGCGAGCGCGAGCGCCTCGCGCGCGGCGCCGGCGAGCGCGATACGGCGATGCTCGGCCTGACCGGCAGCTTCCGCTCGAACCCCGACGTGCTCGCGATGGTGAACCTGATCGGGGCGACGCTGCTCGACGACTACCGGCCGCTCAGCGTCGCCAGGCCCCCGACCGCCCCGGTCGGACCCGAGGGCCCCGCGGTCGAGATCCTGCTCACCCGGTCGAAGGGCTGGGGCGAGGAGGATGCCGGCACCGCGATCGAGACGACGGCGACCGACACGCCGCAGAACCGGATCGCGGAGGCGCGCGCGCTCGCCCGGCGCCTGCGCGAGCTCGCCGACGCCGGGGTCGACCCGGGCTCGATGGTGCTCCTGCTGCGCGCGTTCACCCACGTCGACGCCTACGCCGAGGCGCTCGAGCTGGCCGGGCTCGACCCCTACGTCGTCGGCGGACGCGGCTACTGGTCCTCCCAGCAGGTGAGCGACGCCCTCAACCTGATCGCCTGCGTCGCCAACCCGCTCGACGACGAGTCCCTGCTCGGGGCGCTCGCCTCCCCCGCCTGCGGCGTCAGCCCGGACGGGCGCTGGATCCTCCGCCGGGTCGCCGGCGGGCGTCACGTCCGGCAGGGGATCGAGGCCGCGCTCGACCCGACCGGCGAGCTGCCGATAACCGGCGACGGGCCGATGGCCGGCGAAGGGCCGGCGGCGGACGGCGAGGAGGTGGACCCC
>CAZTGN010000178.1:0-577 GCA_964613275.1 uncultured Conexibacter sp.
CGACGGTGACGGGCAACCCGCAGAACGTGCTCGTGGCCGTCGGCGCCGGGATCGGCTACGGCGAGTTCGCGGCGCGCCTCGGACCCGTCGGGCTGCTGGCGCTCGCCGTGACGCTCGGGGTGCTGCTCGTGGCGTTCCGGCGGGAGCTGCGGGGCGGGCGGCTGGTCGTCGCGGAGGCCGCCACTGCGGGCGCGGTTGCCAGTGCCGATGTCGCGGGGGCCACCGCGGGCGCGGGCGTGGGGACCGCCGCGGGTGCGGGCGCCGGTGCCGATGTCGGTGCCGCAGCAGGCCCCGCCCCGCTGCCGCAGGTCCAGCGGGGCCGACTCCGTGTCAGCGGCGCGGCGGCTCTCCTCCAGCCATGCCCGGACCTCCGGGTCCTCGAGCGAGTCGCGATCGGCGGGCGGCACCGGCGGCTCGCCGCCGCCGAGGTTGGGGTGCAGACGTCGGAAGACGTCGAGGCGGGGCAGGCCGAAGTCCGTCACCGGGTGCGGTGCGCCGTCGACCAGGATCTCGAGGCCGGTGACCTCCTCGTGAGGGTGGAAGCAGGCTCCGAAGACGAAGATCGCGTCCGCCCGTC
>CAZTGN010000178.1:587-5629 GCA_964613275.1 uncultured Conexibacter sp.
CGCGGCGTGGTCGCGCAGCCCCGGCAGCTTCACGGATTCGACGGTGCGCTCGGACCGGGGCAGCACGAAGACCTCGCTCCCGGGCTCGCCGGCCGGCCCGATCTCGATCCCGCTCAGCGCGGCGCCGTCGGTGCGCATCCGCTCCTCCAGCCCGACGACGAAGACCCGCCCTCCCCGGCCCTCCCGCAGGGCCCGGTCGATCAGCCCGCCGGCCGGCGGCGGCTCCGAGGTGAACGGGAGAAACGGCGGCGGGCCGACCGGCATCAGCGGGCGGAAGGTGTCGAATTCGCCCTCCAGGTACACGTCGAGCGGGGTCAGTGGAACCGGGGTCGAGCGGACGTCATGGACATCGACGACCACGTCGCCGGGCTCCGCCCGCGCGTCGATCCAGCGCGCGGCGGCCTCGAAGCCGGGCTTCGCGTTGTCGGCGCCGAGGTTCGCGGCCGAGCCGGCCACGAACGCGACCATCACGGTCGCGAATGCCGCGCCCCCCCAGAGCGGCCCGGCGGCACTGACGAGCGCTCCGATCCCGAGCGCCATTCCCGCGGACGCGCTCCCGAGGTTGCGCGATCCGAAGATCTCCGGTCCCCCGGCGAGCGCGAGCGCGAGCTCGAGCACCGGGGCGGAGAGCCCGAGGCAGATCAGCAGGGCGGTCCCGTGCTCGGTAGCGGACGCCCCGACCGGCGCCGGTCCGCGCGCCCTGGCGATCGCGGCGGCGGCGGCGACCGCCACGCCGACGGCCCCGATCGCCACGACCCACGCTCCCGGGAAGTCCGCCGGCGGCAGGTAGGGGCCGCCGAACGCCCAGGCCTCCAGCGCCGTCAGCTTCGCGTCGAGGCCGGACGCGACGAAGGCCTCGACCAGGGGCAGCGTGGAGGACGACGTATCGGCCAGCATCCCCGAAAGCCAGGGCAGGTAGAGGACCAGCGCGAGGAGGTTGGCGAGCAGGGCGGCCGTCCGGCATCCCGGAGCCGCCCACAGGACCCAGAGCAGCTGCGCCAGCAGCGGGAACGCCGCCGTGTAGTGCGAGTACATCGCCAGCGCGCCGAGTACCGCATAGGCGACCCACCAGCCGCGGGCGGGCGAGCGGATCGCGTGCAGCAGCGCCAGCGTCGATGCCAGCAGGAAGACGATCGCCAGCGCGTAGCCCCGGGCCTCGGTCGCGAAGTAGACCATGAACGGGCTCAGCGCCACGATCGCCGCCGCGGCGAGGCCCGCCGTCCGGCCGACGGCCCGCGTCCCGACGAGGTAGGTGAGCGGGATCGACAGCATCCCGGCGATCAGCGACGGCAGCCGGATCAGCTCCGGGGCCGAGCCGAGCTTCGCGAACGCCCAGGAGGCGATGAAGGAGAGCGGCGGCGAGACCTCGGCATCGCTCGAGACGATGTCGAGCGCCTCGCCGAGGCTCCGGCCCCTGACGATGTAGAGCGTCGAGAGCTCGTCCGCGTAGACGCCGTCGGCGAGCTTCGCGAGCCGGAGCGCGAGGCCGGCGAGGATCAGGCCGCCGAGGACCAGCATCGCGACCCGCCGCGTCAGCCATGCCGAGCCCTCGGGCCGGGTGGAGTCGTCTCGGCCCGCATCCGGGGTGGCGCGGACCGTCTCGGCGAGGCCCACGCAGCTACAGCTCCTCGGCGACCCGTGGCGCCTCCCGGTTGAAGAAGTGCGTGGACCAGGCGCAGACGCCGACGAACACGACCGCCGCCGGCAGCAGCCCGAGCCAGCCGCCGGCGGCCTCGACGGCGCCGAGCGCGTTCGGATCGATGATCCACTGGTGCGCCTGGACCATGATCGGGGCCAGCGGGTTGACGAACATCAGGTCGCGCAGCAGTCCCTCCGGGACGAAGCTGATCGGGATCAGGACCAAGCTGCCGTAGAAGAGGGCCATCGACAGCACGCCCCAGATGATCGCCACGTCGCGGCGGCGGACGTAGAGGGCCGACAGCAGCGTCGCAACCGCGCATGCCAGGACCAGCATCAGGCCGAGCAGGACCGGGAACAGGAGCCACGTCCACATCGGGCCGACGCCGAAGAAGAGGAAGAAGACGACGACGGCGATCAGGTTCATCCCCAGGTTCAGCAACGCGGTGAGCACCGCCGCCAGCGGGATCACCAGCCGCGGGAACTGCGTCTTGCGGACGATCGACTCACGCCCGACGACCGCGGTCGTCGCGGTCATCGTCGCCTCCTGGAAGAACCCGAAGAAGACGATGTTGAACAGCAGGAACATCGGGTAGTTCGGGATCTGCGAGCCGATGCGGATGATCCTCGTGAAGACGACGAGCAGCACGGCGAAGGTGAGCAGGGGCCGCAGCAGCGACCAGGCGTAGCCGAGGACGGTGCCGAAGAACGTCTTCTTGAAGTCGGTCATCGCCATCAGCAGCAGGAGCTCGTAGAAGCGCCGGCGCCCGCCACCGAAAGCGGACGGGCCCCGGACCTCGCGCAGCACGGCTCCGGCGCCGTCCGCCGGCCCCGACCCGGTCGTCGGGCCCGGCGGGTCGGCGTCCTCGAGGCCGGCGGCGGCCGTCGCCTTCACTCCACCGTCTCCGAGCTCATCACCGGCTCGACCTTGATCAGGCCGGCGATCGCGTCGACGTCGTAGACGACGAAGTCGAGGAGGTCGAACACCTGCAGGGTCAGATCGCCCGGCTCGCGGTCGCGGGCGACCCAGCACCTGAGGAAGTAATGGCCCTTGGCGAGCCGGTTCTCGAGCTCGACGCTGACCTGCAGCCGCTGACCCTCCTCGAGCACCTCGGGAGCTCCGTCGCCGGCCTCCCGCGGTGAGTAGTTGAAGCCGAGGACGTGGACGCCGCGGACGTCGTAGAGGTGGTAGCCGACGACGAGGTTCTCGAGCCTCTCCCGCGCCTCGATGACCGTCTTCAGGCGGATCGGATCGCGGCCGCCGACGTTCTCCTGCCGCTCGCCCTCACCGTCCTCGAGCCAGGCATCGACCACCTTGGCGTGCACGTCGGGCGACCCCGGCTCGAGGCCCTGGGGAAGCGGCCCCGTCTCCTTGGTGAAGTTGAGCTGCAGGTAGCGACGCCCGACCTCCTCGGGGTCCCCCACGTACCTGCTCTGCCCGTCGTGAAGGAGCATCGCCCGGTCGCAGTAGCTCTGCACGGCCGTCATGTCATGGGTGACCAGCACGATCGTCTTGCCCGCGTTCCGCATCCCGTAGAACGTGTCGGTGCACTTCTGCTGGAAGCTCGCATCCCCGACGGCGAGCACCTCGTCGATGAGCAGCACGTCGGCGTCCGCCTGCACCATGACCGCGAACGCGAGCCGGACGGTCATCCCCGACGAGTAGTTCTTCAGCTTCAGGTCCTCGAAGTCGCGCAGCTCGGCGAAGTCCATGACCGCGTCGATGCGGCGCCTCGCCTCACGCCGGTCCAGCCCCATCATCACCCCGTTGAGGATGATGTTGTCGCTGGCCGCGAGCTCGGGGTCGAAGCCGACCCCGAGCTCGATGAAGGGCGCGAGGCGGCCGGCGACGCGGATCCTCCCCGCATCGGCGGCGTAGATGCTCGCCATGATCTTGAGCAGGGTGCTCTTGCCGGAGCCGTTGCGGCCGACGATCCCGAAGAACTCGCCCTCGTGGATGTCGAGCGAGATGCCGCGGAGGGTCTTCAGCTCGCGGTACTCGCTGCGGCCGAACGGATGAGCGGCCCGCTCCTTGAACGTCGTGATCCGATGCCTGGGGATCTGGAAGGCCTTGCGGACATCACGAAGCTCGATCGCGACCGGGGAATCGGCCGTGAACCGGCGCTCGACAGCATCCGGCAGCGGCACGGATTCGGTCTCCTCTGTCGTCTGCTGACGGCGCATCAGGTGGCGGGACGCGCATCTTTCGCCTCCGTGAAGGCGATTCTAGACGCTGGAGGAGGCCCGAACGGCCGCTCGGCGGCGGCCCTGGATCCATCTCTTCAGGCGCCATTGCGCGAACGAGCCGATGTCGAACTCGGGCACCGCGACGTCCTGCTTCGCCCCCGTCGGCGAGCGCCGGCCGATCTCCCGCAGCCTGACGAGCCAGAGCCAGGCGATCCCCTTCAAGAGGTGCCACTCGGTCCCGAGCGTCTCGTTTCGCCCCCACAGCTCACGCACCGGCCTGACGGCGAGCTCGAGCGCCCCGAGCGGCGAGCGGTCGGCGGCGGTCAGGCGACGCAACGCCCGCGCGTCGCGGGCGCTCATCCGGTCCGAGCAGCGCCCGAGCAGCACCTCGGCCTGCAGGGCCACGTGGACGAAGCTGCGGAAGTAGATGCACTTCCAGCGGTTCAGCATCCGCCGCGGGTGCCGCAGGGCCGACAACAGGCCCGGCCCCCGGTCCTCGTCGGCCCCCTCGACCGACACCCGCCCCACGACCGCGGTCTCGTGCTGCACGTAGTCGTAGAGGGGGCGGTCGATGTAGTGCACCGAGCCGGCGGCGAGCGCGACCGCCGAGATCCAGTGATCGTGGAACTGCCAGCCCGGGCTGCGGGGGAAGGGCAGGATGCGGTCGAGCAGGTCCCTGCGCATGATCGCGGAGGCGCCGACGATCGTGTTCGCCGTCGCGATCGAGTAGAGGCTGTCCTCGTTGCGGCTGCGCCCCACCCAGAGCGTGTCGCGGATCACCGTTCCGTCGCGCAGCGTCAGGCGCTGGTCGCTGTAGACGAGCTGGTGCTCGCCGATCGCGGCGGCGAGCGTGTCGAGCTTCTCCGGATACCAGCGGTCGTCCTGGTCGCTGAGCGCGATCAGCTCGCACTCCTCGGATGCCATCGAGAGCGCGCGCTCGAAGTTGCGGAAGAAGCCGATCCGCTCGCCGGCCCGCGAGAGCACGAACCGCTCGTCGTCGCCGACGATGCGCCGGATCGCCTCCCAGGCGGGCTCCGAGGAGTGATCGTCGCTCACGTAGCAGATCCAATCCCGGCTCGTCTGCGCCCGGATCGAGTCGATCTGGACCGCGAGCAGCTCCGGATCCGGCTCGTAGGTGGCCATGCAGATGCCGATCCCGGCCGGCCGGCCGGCGCCCCCCCCCGGCCGCGGGGGCGCCGGCCCCCACGGGGTAACGG
>CAZTGN010000179.1:0-5620 GCA_964613275.1 uncultured Conexibacter sp.
GACAACCTGCGCCCGATGCTCTACGGCTCCGAGTACGAGGCGCTCGTCGCCGCGCGCGCCGACCGCCCGGCGCGCGTGACGACCACGGTCGCCGGCAAGCACTGCGAGTCCGGCGACGTACTCGTCCGCGACGTCGGACTCGCCGACCCGCGTCCCGGCGATGTGCTGGTCACGCCCGCCACCGGCGCCTACGGTTACGCGATGGCCAGCAACTACAACGGCATCCCCCGGCCGCCGGTCGTCTTCTGCGAGCGCGGCCGCGCCACCGCGGTGGTCCGCCGCGAGACCTACGCCGACCTGACCGCGCGCGACGTCGATGATGGCTGAGGGGCCGGTGACGCGGATCGGCCTGCTCGGCCGGGGCACCGTCGGCGGTGCGTTCCTCGACCTGGTGGCCGAGCGCGCCGCGGCGGTCGAGGCCGCCTCCGGGGTCCGGCCCGAGATCAGCGGCGTGCTGCGGCGGAGCGACGGCGACTTCGATCAGATCCTCGCCGGCTCCGATCTGATCGTCGAGCTGATCGGCGGCATCGACCCGGCGCGTGACTACGTGCTGCGGGCGCTGCGCGCCGGCAAGCCCGTCGTCACCGCGAACAAGCAGCTCGTCGCGCAGTACGGCGACGAGCTCTTCGAGGCGGCTCGCGGCGCCGGCGTGCAGATCCGCTACGAGGCGGCGGTCGCCGGCGCCGTGCCGGTGATCCGCGTCGTCCAGGAGGGTCACGGAGTGCTGCCGGTCGAGCGGGTCTCGGGGATCGTCAACGGCACCACCAACTTCATCCTCAGCGAGATGGCCGGCACCGGCGCCTCCTTCGCCGACGTCCTCGCCCGTGCCCAGGAGCTCGGCTACGCCGAGGCCGACCCGACCGAGGACGTCAGCGGCGCCGACGCCGCCGCGAAGATGGCGATCCTCGCCCGACTCGCGTTCGACACCCGGGTCAGCCTCGAGGACGTCACCTACGAGGGCGTCACCGAGATCCGTCCCGACGACCTCGCCTACGCGAAGGAGCTGGGTCTGTCCCTGAAGCTCCTCGGCGTCGCCGAGAAGCATGGCGGCGCGATCAGCGTCCGCGTCTTCCCCTGCTTCCTCTACCGCGGCCATCCCTTGGCACCGGTCGAGGGCCCGTTCAACGCGGTCACGATCGAGGGGCCGACGATCAGCGAGATCACGATCTCGGGTCCGGGGGCCGGCGGCATCGAGACCGCCTCGGCGGTGCTCGCCGACGTCTCCTCGATCCTCTCCGGTGAGGCGCCCGTCCACTTCGCCGACCGGCGACTGGCGATCCTCGACGATCTCGAGTCGTCCTTCTACCTGCATCTGGAGGTTGCCGACGAGCCCGGCGTGCTGGCCCGGATCGCCGACGTGATCGGTCGCAACGGGATCTCGGTCAAGAGCGTCGTCCAGCGCGGCACCGGCCGCGAGGCGAGCCTCGTCATGGTCACCCACCGCGCCGCCGAGCGCGACTTCTACGCTGCCCTCGAGCAGATCTCCCAGCTCGACTTCCTCGGCGCCGCGCCGCGCGTGATCCGGGTGATCGAGAAGGAGTACTCGTGAGTGGCGTCGTCGCGCGCTACCGCGAGCGGTTGCCGATCGGCCCCGACGACCCGGTCGTCACGCTCGCCGAGGGAGGCACGCCGCTCCTGCCGGCGCCGAGCCTGTCGGAGCGACTCGGCGTCAGCGTCCACCTGAAGGTCGAAGGGGCGAACCCGACCGGCTCGTTCAAGGACCGCGGGATGACGGTCGCGGTCTCGCGGGCGGTCGCGGAGGGGGCCGAGGCCGTGATCTGCGCCTCGACGGGCAACACCGCGGCCAGCGCCGCCGCCTACGCGGCCCGCGCACGGTTGCGCGGCGTCGTGATCGTGCCCGAGGGCAAGATCGCGATCGGCAAGCTCGCGCAGGCGCTCATGCACGGCGCCAGGGTGATCGCCCTGCGGGGCAACTTCGACGACGCTCTGCGGATCGTCCGCGAGCTCGCCGACCGGCATCCGATCGAGCTCGTCAACTCGGTCAATCCGCACCGGATCGAGGGGCAGAAGACCGCCGCGTTCGAGATCTGCGACGACCTCGGCGCGGCGCCGGACGCGCTCGCGATCCCGGTCGGGAACGCCGGCAACGTGACCGCCTACCGGCGCGGATTCGACGAGTACGGAGCGCTGCCGATGCTGCTCGGCTTTCAGGCGGCAGGAGCCGCGCCCCTGGTCGTCGGCCATCCGGTCGCCGAGCCGGAGACGGTCGCCTCGGCGATCCGGATCGGCAACCCGGCGCGCTGGGAGGAGGCGATGGATGCCGTCACCTCCTCGCGGGGACGAATCGCCGCCGTCACCGACGAGCAGATCCTCGACGCCTATCGCCTGCTGGCCGCCGGCGAGGGCGTGTTCTGCGAGCCGGCATCGGCCGCATCGGTCGCCGGCCTGCTCGCTCACGGGCTGCCGGAGATGCCGGGCGGCGGCAGGCCGGAGACGGTCGTCTGCGTGTTGACGGGGCACGGCCTCAAGGATCCCGACACGGCGCTCGGCAAGGCGCCGGCGGTGACCGGCTGCGAGCCCGAGCTCGAGGCGGTGGAGAGGATCGTGTTCGCGGACTGATCCGCCGCCATTCCGGCGGTCAAGGGCTTGCGGATGATGGCCGATACGGAGATGGCGGCGGTGGATCGACGGGAGGAGGTTGGAACCGGATGACAGTTCTGGATGCGCTCGAGATCGCGCTCGTGGCTGCGGTAACGGCGGCGATCGTCGCGGTCATGCTGGCCCGCCGCAACCACCGCCGCGAGCGCCGACACCGCGAGCTGTTGGCGCAGCTTCCGAACACGACGGTGGTGCTGCTCGGTCCCGATCTGCGGGTGCGCCTCGCGTTCGGCGCCGGCGAGCTCGTCGGCGGCGTGCCGATCGTCGGTCGGCACGTGACGGAGATCCTGCCCGACTCGGTCGCTACCGCGAACCTCATCGACAACTACCGGGCCGCCCTGGCCGGCGAGGAGCGGGCGTTCGAGTACGCGAGCCAGCTCGGCGACGAGTCGTTCGCGGCGCGGACGGCGCCCCTGCGCGAGCGCGGCGAGATCATCGGCGTCGTTGCGGCGTTCGAGAACCTCGGCGTTCGTCGCGAGCTCTCGCAGAGGGCGGCGCAGCGCCAGGTGATCCTCGATCTGATGAACGAGGCCTACGTCTCGACCGACGCGGCCGGCAACGTCACCGGCTGGAACCGCGCCGCCGAGGCGACCTTCGGATGGACCGCGGAGGTGGCGATCGGCCTGGCGGTGGCTGAGCTGATCGTCCCCGAGGAGGATCACGACGTGCTCTCGACGTTGTTCTCGCGGGTGTGGCCGGGGGTGCCGACCACCGGACGCTTCGAGACCCGGGCCGAGCGCAACGGACGCCACAAGGACGGCCGCATCTTCCCGCTCGAGCTCGCGGTGACGGTCGCCGAGATCGACGGCGAGACGGTCGCCCACGGCCTCATGCACGACATCACCGGCCGCAAGCGGGCCGAGCGTGAGCTGCAGGAGAACGTGAGCGATCTCGCGGCGCTGGCCGAGGCGGTCGGCGATCTCGCCCGCAGCAACCTCGCGAGCGAGGCACGAGCGGCGATCTGCCGCGCCGTCGTCAGGATCGCCGGCGCCGACGCCGCCGGGCTGATGGAGCCCGACCCCTCCGGCACCGGGCTGCGGACGACCGCATCGGAGGGCGTCGAGATCGTCGGCGATTTCGTCAGCTTCACCGCGACGGCGGGCGCCGTGCGCGCCTTCAGCAACCGCGAGCCGTACTTCGCCGCCGATGTCGCCGCCGACCGCTCCGTGCGACGGGCGTTCTACGGCGGCCTCGGACTGGTCTCCGTCTACTGGGTGCCGATCCTGCAGTCGAACGAGGCGCTCGGGGTGATGATGATCGGCTGGCGGCAGCCGGTCGACGCGCCCTCGCCCCGGATCGAGCGGCTGGTGCGGCTGCTCGCCGCCGAGGCCGCGGTCGCGATCGAGCGCGCGGCGCTGCTCGACCGGCTCGAGCGCATGGCGCACACCGACGACCTCACCGGGCTGGTCAACCGTCGCGCCTGGGATCGGGCGCTCGAGCGCGAGGTGGCGAGGGCACGGCGCGAGCAGGAGCCGCTCGCTGTGGCGATGCTCGACCTCGACCGGTTCAAGAGCTACAACGATCGCCACGGTCACCAGGCCGGCGACCGCGTCCTCCGCGAGGCGGCGAGCGCGTGGCGCGCGGTCCTTCGTGAGAGCGACCTGCTCGCCCGCTACGGCGGCGAGGAGTTCACCGTGGCGCTTCCCGGTTGCGACCTCGACCGGGCTGAGGATCTCGTCGACCGCCTCCGCGAGGCGACGCCGGCCGGGCAGTCGTGCTCCGCCGGCCTCGCCTGCTGGGACGGCGCCGAGTCGGCCGACCAACTGCTCGGCCGGGCCGACTCGGCCCTCTACGACGCCAAGCAGGCCGGCCGTAACCGGACGGTCGTCGCGTAGGGCACCCCCGCGCACCTCTCTCGCGTCCGGCCTCCCCTCCCAGCCCCGGCACCGTCCAGGCAATGGTGGAACGACCGGCGCGAGCCGACGACCGCCGCCAACGGCCCGGCGCGAGCCGACGACCACCGCCAACGGCCGGCGCGAGCCCGGGCCGGCGGCGGCGGCGAATCCGTCACGAATCCGTCACGGTCCTTTGCTTCCGGGTGCTGATCGATGACGGCGACGGCGCTTTGCTTGCGGGCGTGGCGTCGTTGCGGGACCTCGGAGCATGGCTGCTCGATCCGCTTGCACCTCCCCGTTGCCTGTCGTGTCGTGCGCTGCTCGTCCGGGCGGCGGTGGGGCCGGGGCTCTGCGACCCCTGCGCGACGGCGGTCGCGCGTTCGTCGCCCGTCGCGTTCCGCGCCGACGCGATCGATGGCGGCCTGGCGCCGCTCGCCTACGACGGCACCGGTCGCCGGCTGGTGGCGGCGCTCAAGTTCGGGCGGCTGCCGGTCGTCGCCGAGCTCGGCGCGGCGCTGATCGCCGATCGGGCGCCGGCCGGGTGGCTGGAGGCGACCGTCGTGCCGGTCCCGGCGGCTCCCTTCCGGGCGCGCCGGCGGGGCTTCGATCCCGCCTGGGAGCTGTCGTCGGCGCTGGTCGGTCACACCGGCGCCCGGGCGGAACCGGTGCTGCGGCGGCGTGACCGCCGACACCAGCGCGGGCGCTCGCGGGCCGAGCGGCTCGCCCGTCCGCCGCTCGTCGATGCCGTCGCGGGGGCGCCTCGGCGGGCGCTGCTGATCGACGACGTCGTCACCACGGGAGCGACGATCGACGCCTGTGCGCGGACGCTCCGCCTCGCCGGCAGCCTCGAGGTGCGGGCCCTGGCGCTGGCCGCGGCTCCGCCGCTGCGCGCGGTTGGCGATCGTGCGCCCGCCCCCTAGGATTGACGGGCCAATGGAAGGCGACGTGAGGAGGCACCGTGCAGATCGAGATCGTCGGTCGCGGATTCGAGGTCGATGAGGAGATCCGCGAGAGCGTCCGCAAGCGCTTCGACCGGGTCGATCGTCAGGTCGTCGAGCACGCCCGCCTCGAGGTCGTGCTCCGCGAGGAGTCGAACCCGGCGATCGCCGAGAAGTACGTCGCCGAAGCGACGCTGCGACTGAAGCGCGTGACGCTCCACGCCGAGG
>CAZTGN010000180.1:0-5032 GCA_964613275.1 uncultured Conexibacter sp.
AGATCGGCTCGCGCCTGGTCGGCGTCCTCTACATCCTCGACGAGCCCTCGATCGGCCTGCACCAGCGCGACAACGCGAAGCTGATCGGGACGCTCGAGCGGCTGCGCGACCTCGGCAACACGGTGATCGTCGTCGAGCACGACGAGGAGACGATGCGCGCGGCCGACTACCTCGTCGACCTCGGGCCGGGCGCGGGCGAGCACGGCGGCCGGGTCGTCGCCGCCGGGACGCCGGCGCAGGTGATCCGCACCCCGGCCTCGCTGACCGGCCGCTACCTGGCCGGGAAGCTGGCGATCCCGCTTCCCGAGCACCGTCGCCGCGGGCGCGGCGAGCTCGTCGTCCGCGGCGCCCGCGAGCACAACCTGAAGGGGATCGACGCGGCGATCCCGCTCGGCACCTTCACCTGCGTGACGGGGGTGTCGGGGTCCGGCAAGTCGACCCTGATCAACGAGACCCTCTACCGGGCGGTCGCCAACCGGCTGCACCGGGCGCGCAGCCGGCCCGGTGCGCACGACCGGATCGAGGGAATCGGTGACATCGACAAGGTGATCAACATCGACCAGTCCCCGATCGGCCGCACCCCGCGCTCGAACCCGGCGACCTACACCGGGGTCTTCGACCACATCCGCCAGCTCTTCGCGCAGACGAAGGAGGCCCGTGCGCGCGGTTACCAGCCGGGGCGGTTCAGCTTCAACGTCAAGGGCGGCCGCTGCGAGGTCTGCAAGGGCGACGGGCAGATCAAGATCGAGATGCACTTCCTGCCCGACGTGTACGTGCCCTGCGAGCAGTGCAACGGCCGCCGCTACAACCGCGAGACGCTCGAGGTCCGCTTCAAGGGCAAGTCGATCGCCGACGTGCTCGAGATGCCGGTCGCCGAGGCCGTCGGGTTCTTCGCGAGGATCCCGAAGATCCACCGGCGCCTGCAGACGCTGCACGACGTCGGGCTCGACTACATCCGCCTCGGACAGCCGGCGACGACGCTCTCCGGCGGCGAGGCGCAGCGGGTGAAGCTCGCGACCGAGCTCGCGAAGATCGCGACCGGCGACACCCTCTACATCCTCGACGAGCCGACGACCGGGCTTCACTTCGCCGACGTCGAGCGGCTGCTCGAGGTGCTCGCGCGGCTCGTCGACGCCGGCAACACCGTGGTCGTGATCGAGCACAACCTCGACGTGATCAAGTCGGCCGACTGGATCGTCGACCTCGGACCCGAGGGCGGCGACGACGGCGGCGAGATCATCGCCACCGGGACGCCGGAGCAGGTCGCGACCGAGGCCGGCTCCTACACGGGCCGGTTCCTCGAGGATCTGGTCGAGCCGAGCGTCGAACGGGTGGCCGCCGACCGCGAGCCGATCGCCGCCTGAGGGCGGGGCGGCCGAGCCCGGGCCGGCGCCACCCGAGACCGCGTTCCCGTCCCCGGGGGGGACGTTTCTGCAGTTTCGCGCGGGCGGCGGGCGCACGATCGCCGGCACCTGCCGTCGGCCTGAACGATCCGTTGCGGATTGCGCAACCGACGCACGGTTCCGCAGGACCGCGGGAGGGGGCCGCGGAATGGCGAGGCATGCATGCCAGATTCCCCCTCGCCGTCGCGATCGCGGCGATCACCTTCGCCATCGCTCCCCCCGCCGGCGCCGCGGTCACGCACACGATTCAGCCCGGGGAGACGCTCTCGGGGATCGCCGCCGCCAACGGCCTCACGGCAGACGCACTCGCCGCCTGGAACGGCGTCGCCAGCGACCACCTGGTGATCGCCGGGGCCTCGCTATCGGTGCCGACGCCGGAGGAGGCCGGCCTCGGCTCGGCCTCGGCGGCGACCGTGACCGACCCGGCTGCGACCGTGACCGACTTGGCTACGACCGCAACCGACCCGGCTACGACCGCGCCGGTGGCGCCCGTGACGAGCGCGCCCGCGCCCTGGCTCGGCGCGATCCCGAGCCCCTGGGGCGACCTCTACCTCGACGCCGGCGCGGCGGCGGCCTGGAACGCGATGCGCGAGGCGTCGCTGGCGGGCTACGGCGTCGACCTCTACCCGGCCGGCCCGCTCTCGGCCTATCGCAGCTCGACCCAGCAGGGCGAGATGTACGAGCTCTTCCTGTCGGGGATGGGCGCCCCCGCCAACCCGCCGGGCAGCTCATCCCACGAGTACGGCGTCTCGGTCGACCTGGCGACGCCGGCGATGCGGGACGTCGTCGACTCGATCGGCTGGCAGTACGGCTGGGGCAAGTACGAGGCGCCCGACGAGTGGTGGCACGTGAGCTGGGGCGGCGGCTAGGCAACCCAGGTGGGCGAGCGGCGAACGGTTCCGTCGCTGGCCGGTGGCCGACGGCCGGGGTCCCGCGGAACCGCCCCTATGGGTTTCCGGAATCGGACGGGTGCCCCTGGTCGATGCTCCGTTCGGAGCCCAGGTCCATCGGCTCGGGCGCCTCGCCGCCGAGCAGGCGCACGACCTCGGCGCTCCACGGGTTCGTGCGCAGCGTCGGCGCGTAGAGCTTCAGCGGCTCGGCCGCGTCGGGCACGTGGAGCAGGACCACCTCGCGCATGAACGCGCGGCCGCCGCGCTCCGCCCTCACCTCCGGCCGCGACCAGGCCCGTCCGGGGGCGACCTCGTTGGCGTCGCGGCGCATCCCGGCCCGCTCCAGGGCGAGCGCATGGACCTCGGCGTCGGTCAGGGCGAGCAGGATCGTCGGCGCGAGGTCGAGCCTGCGGCTGCGGCGTCGGGCGAGCGGGAGCAGCAGCATCCCGAGCAGCGGGACCGAGGCGATCGCCTCGGTCGGAACCGTGCTGAACTCGCCCGCGGCGAGGACCTCGCCCTCGACGTGCGGCGCGGCCAGCGCCCGCAGCTCGACGCCGCGCCGCTCGCGGTAGCGCCGCGCGATCTCGAGCCGCTCCTCCCGCGTCTGCTCACCGGCCGCGTCTCCGAAAGCCACGTCTGGGAAGCTACAGCCGTGGCGGCCGACGATCCCTACGTGGCGCCGCAGCGCGGCTGGCGGATGTGGTGGCGCAAGCGCCGCTGGTACGAGCGGACGCACCGCCTGCGCAACCGCTGGCGGATCAACCGGCACGCGGCGCGAGGCGGCTTCTTCGTCCGCCACCCGATCGAGGGCGAGGTGCTGGAGGCGCTCGACGACGGTCGCCTCGAGATCGGCGAGGGGACGCTGCTGGAGCCGGGTTGCTGGATCACGCTCGCCCCCGAGGCGCGGATCACGATCGGTCGCGGCTGCTTCCTCAACCGCGAGACGATGCTCGCGGCGCAGGAATCGGTCGCGATCGGCGACCACGTGATGCTCGCCAACCACTGCTTCGTCGGCGACTCCGACCACCGCTTCGACGATCCCGAGCTGCCGATCACCTGGCAGGGGTTCAGCTCCCGCGGACCGGTGCGAATCGGGTCGAACTGCTGGCTCGGCAAGGGCGTCGTCGTCACCGGCGGCACCG
This sequence comes from uncultured Conexibacter sp., assembly GCA_964613275.1. GTDB lineage: Bacteria > Actinomycetota > Thermoleophilia > Solirubrobacterales > 70-9 > RHKX01. Next base: position 3,436 of record CAZTGN010000180.1, read on the forward strand.
AGATCGGCGAGCACTGCGTGATCGGCTCGAACTCGGTCGTCACCCGCGATGCGCCGCCATGGACGATCTCGGCCGGCGCGCCGGCCGTGGTGATCCGCGAGATCGAGCCCGCCCGCGCGGCGGCGGCCGGCGCCGACCCGATCGACGGCTAGCCTGTCCGCTGTGAAGCGCCGAGCAACTGCAGCCCTGGCCGTGCCGCTGCTCGTCGGCTGCGGCGAGAAGGAGGAGCCGGCGACCACGGGCCCGGTCGTGGCCCAGACGACGACGGGCGGGACGACGACCGTGAACGGGGGCGGTGGGAGCGGGGGCGGCGGTCAGCAGGCGACCGACGAGGAGAAGATCAAGGCGACGGTCGCGGCCTACCTGGCGAGGGCGGAGGCCCCGGGCGCCTGCACGAAGCTCGTCACGCCCCGGTTCGTCAAGCGCTCCTACGGCAACGTGAAGGCGTGCGAGGCGGCCCGGAAGCCCTCGGCGATGGCGAAGGCCGTGGCGTTCGGGCCGGTCGACATCGGCAAGGGCACCACGGTCGCCGCGAGGCCGAAGGGGGGAGTCTTCGACGGGGAGAAGCTCGAGGTCACGCTGATCGATCTCGACGGTCAGTGGGCGATCGACGAGATCAGCTCGAACGCCAAGGTCGGGCCGTAGGAGGCTGAGAAGGGGCCCTTCCGGACTGACGGATGCCTCCCGGCCCGACGTGGGTCGCCAGAACGGTGCCATACGCCGCTCAGACGACCCACGTCTCCGGCGGGGCGGCCGCGATCCGACCCTTCGCTGCCGGGCGCGCCCGCGGTCGTCCCGTCCGTCCGGCGCCTACCAGTCCCACGGGCTCGTGCCCGCCAGCGAGTCCTGCTCGAGGTAGCGCTTGAAGGCGTCGAGCTCGGCGGGGTCGATCGAGTAGGTGTGCGAGTCGTCGGGGAAGCGGCGGGCACGGACGTCGGCGACGTAGGCGGTGACTCCATCGACCATCGCCGCGTGGACGTCGGCGTAGCGCTTGACGAACCGTGCCGTGTGGCCGGTCTGGATGCCGAGCAGGTCGTGAAAGACGAGGACCTGGCCATCGGTGTCGCCGCCGGCGCCGATGCCGATCACCGGCACCTCCATGTGCGGCATGATCGCCGTGGTGACCGCCGCCGGGACCGCTTCGAAGACGACAGCGAAGCACCCGATCGCCTGCAGCGCGAAGGCGTCCTCGGCGATCTGTGCGGCACGCTCCCCGGTACGGCCCTGCGCCCGGTAGCCGCCGAGGGCGGTCGCCGTCTGCGGCGTCAGCCCGACGTGGCCCATGACCGGGATCCCGGCGCGGACGATCGCCCGGGCGCGATCGACCGAGGCGCCGCCACGCTCCAGCTTGACGGCGTCGCAGCCGGCCTCCTTGACGAAGCGCTGGGCGTTCGCGATCGCCTGCTCGTTCGAGTTCTCGTAGGAGCCGAACGGCATGTCGCCGACGAGGAACGCCGTGTCGAGGCCGCGTCGAGCCGCGGCCGCGAGCATCAGCATCTCGTCCATCCCGACCGGCACGGTCGTGTCGTGGCCGAGCACGGTCATCGCCGCGGAGTCGCCGACGAGGACGATGTCGATGCCGGCGGCCACGGCGCCC
>CAZTGN010000180.1:5042-5467 GCA_964613275.1 uncultured Conexibacter sp.
GTGACCATCGCGATCGGCTCGCCGAGCTCCCGCATCTCCGCGATCCGCGGGATCGAGACCTGCGGACGTTCATCGGGCGGGGTGCCGGGTACGCGCGGTGGTGTGCTCATCGGTTCTCCTGCCTTCCTGGTTCGGTCGCCGCCCCCACGACGACGTTGTCGATCAGCCTCGCCTCGCCGAGCCGCGCCGCGAGCGCGATCAGGGTGGGGCGGCCGTTGAAGGTCTCGACCGGCCGGAGATCGGCGGCGTCGCGCGCCTCGAGGTACTCGGGCTCGATCCCCGCGTCGCCGAGCTCCTTGCGGGCGGCGGCGATGGCGTTCCGGGCGGGCGTGCCGGGGACGGCCGCGCCGGCCGCGGCGCACAGCGCCCGATGGAGCGCCGGCGCGGGCCGGCGGAAGGCCGGCGGGAGGGGGGGGGTGGGCGGC
>CAZTGN010000181.1:0-5325 GCA_964613275.1 uncultured Conexibacter sp.
CGTCGCGGCGGAGATCGGAGAGCCCGAGCTCGGCGGCGAGCGGCTCACCCATGCGGGCCAGCTCCCAGGGCTGGAGGCCGAGGGCCTCGAGCGTCGCTCCGAGCTCGGCCGGGCTCGGCGGGTCGTCGAGGTAGCGGCGGACCTCGGGGTCGATCCCGGCGGCCTCGATCAGCGCCAGCGTCGCCCGTGACTTCGAGCAGCGCGGGTTGTGCCAGATCGTCAGCGCCACCGGCCGGCCTCGGTCAGCCGGCCGGCGCCGGCTCGTACTCGTAGAAGCCGCGCCCGGACTTGCGGCCGAGCCGGTTCGCCGCGAGCATCCGCTTGAGAAGCGGCGGCGGCGCGTACTCGTCGCGCTTGAACTCGTCGAAGAGACTGGTCCCGACGGCGTAGAGGACGTCGAGGCCGATCATGTCGCAGAGCGTCAACGGCCCCATCGGGTGCCCGCAGCCGAGCTGCATCCCGACGTCGATGTCCTCGCGGCTGGCGAAGCCCTCCTCGAGCATCCGGATCGCCGCCATCAGGTAGGGGATGAGCAGCATGTTGACGACGAAGCCGGAGCGGTCCTTGGTCCGGATCGGCTGCTTGCCCATCTGCGCGGGCAGCGCGAACGCCTGCGCCTCGGTCGCCTCCGACGTGTCGAGCGCGATGACGACCTCGACCAGCCTCATCACCGGGACCGGGCTGAAGAAGTGCAGGCCGCAGACGCGGTCGGGGTTGCTCGTCGCCCCGGCGAGCTCGGCGATCGGGATCGATGAGGTGTTCGAGGCGATCACCACCTCCTCGCCGACCTGCGCCGAGATCGCGGCGAACACGTCGCGCTTCAGCTCCGCCACCTCCGGCACCGCCTCGATGACGAGCTCGGCGTCGTCGAGCCCGTCGAGTCCGGCGGCGAAGGCGATCCGGGCGAGGACCGCCTCGGCGTCGTCGAGCTTGCCGCGCTCCACCGCCTTCGCGAGCGACGCCTCGATCCGCGCGCGCGAGCGGCCGAGCGCCTCGTCGTCGACGTCGACCAGGGCGACGCCGATCCCCGCCGCCGCCGCCGACTCGGCGATGCCGGTGCCCATGAAGCCGCCGCCGACGACGCCGATCCGGCTCAGGGGGGCGGGTGGGGATGAAGTGGCGCTCATGCCGTCGCCGGGAACCTACCGCCCCGCAACCTCCGGCCCCTCGCTCGCGCCGACGTCCACCTACGATGTCCGCGTGAGCGAGCGCGAGTCCGAGGCAGGCGACGAGGACGCGAGCCGCCGCACCCGTCTGGCGGCGGAGCGGACGATGCTCGCCTGGTGGCGGACGGCGCTCGCCGCTCTCGCGGTCGGGATCGGGGTCGGGCGGATCGTGCCCGAGCTGAGCGGCGCCGAGACCGAGTGGCCCTACGCCGCGCTCGGGTTCCTGTTCGCCCTCTACGGCATCGCCCTGTTCGCGTTCGGCAGCCGCCGGTTCGGGCCGGTCGAGCGGGCGGTCGGAGCGGGGACCTACCGGGAGCTCGGCGGGCGGGCCACCGCGATCCTCGCCGGAGCCGGCGTCGTGCTCGGGTTGGCGTTGTCGTTGCTGGTGCTGGTCGGCTGAACGGGACACCGAACCGGCGGGCGCCCCCCGCGCGTTTGCCATACTGCGCTCGCCCGCGGGGGGATGGCGGGGATCGGGATCAACGTACGGGAGACAGCAAGGGAGATGTCGATGAGGCGTGCCGGGTCGGTTCTTGTCGTTGCGATGGTGGCGCTGGCCGCTGCGATCCTTCCCTCGGGCGCCGTGGCGAGGGGGAACGGCAAGCAGAAGGACCTCGCCCGCTACATCCTCCCGCCCGGCAACTACGGCGGCGTCCCGTTCACCCCCAACTCGACCGATCAGCTCCCCCTCTACAGCGGCCTCACCCCGCTCCGCGACAACGTCACGAAGGCGGACATCAACGACCTCTTCCTGCCGCAGGACTTCGCGCCGATCGGCGACGCGCACGAGGAGGAGACCGGCGAGCCCGGCCTCGATCTGATCTACGACGCCTACGGGATCCCGCACGTCTACGGCAAGACCCGCTACGACGTCGCCTTCGGCGCCGGCTGGACGACGGCCCGCGACCGCCAGCTGCTCTTGGCGCTCGGCCGCGGTCCCGCCCGCGCGGCGGTGGCCGACGTCCCCAACCTCAACGCCTTCTCGCTGGTCACGAGCGGCCAGAGCTTCGTCCCCAGCCCCGAGGCGGAGGCGCTCGTCACCGAGCAGCGGCACCTGCTCGTCCGCGAGTACGGCAAGAAGGGCAGGGAGATCATCCGCGACGCCCAGGCCTACGCCGACGGGATCAACGCCTACAACGAGTCGAAGGGGATCGCCCAGCCGCCGGCGACCGTCAACGACGTGATCGCGGTGACCGCGTTCATCGGCTCGATCTTCGGCGCCGGCGGCGGCGGCGAGGCGGCCAACGCCGACCTGCTCGCCAACCTCGAGCAGGAGCTCGGACAGAAGCAGGGGTACGAGGCCTGGGAGGACGTGATGCTCGCCGAGGACCCGGAGGCGCCGACGACGATCGACAAGCGCTTCGACTACCCGCCGTTGACCGGCGGCAAGGTCAAGGGCTCGGTCGTCGTCGACCCGGGCTCGATCGAGAGCATCGATCCGAGGGTTCCCGAGAGCGCCGCCGGCCTGGCGCCGGCGCGCCGGCAGGCCTCCAACTGGCTGCTCTCCTCGCGGCAGCGCTCGGCGACCGGAAACACGCTCGGCGTGATGGGCCCGCAGCTCGGCTACTACTACCCCGAGATCGTCCAGCAGATCCACCTCGAAGGCCCCGGGATCAAGGCCCAGGGAGCGGCGGTGCCGGGCCTGGCCATGTACATGCTGATCGGGCGGACCAAGGACTACGCCTGGAGCCTGACCTCGGCCGGCCACGACGTCCGTGACGCCTTCGCCGAGAAGCTCTGCGAGCCGGACGGTGCGACGCCGACCCGCGACTCCGACCACTACGTGTACAAGGGCAAGTGCCGCCCGTTCGAGTCGTTCACGGCCGGCGAGCTGAACGGCACGCCGGTGACCTACGACCGCTCCGTGCACGGTTCGGTCTACGCGACCGCGACGATCGACGGCAAGCCCTACGCGCTGGCGCTGCAGCGCTCCACGTTCGGCCGTGACGGCCTCAACCTGGCGGCGCTGCACGACATGACCGGCGGCAGGGCGAGGACGCCGCAGCGGTTCTACGAGACGGCGAACCAGTTCGGCTTCACCTTCAACTGGGCCTACGCCTCGCGCCACAAGACCGCCTACTTCAGCTCCGGCCTGCTGCCGGAGCGGGCACGCGGGCTCGACCGGCGGCTGCCGACGCTCGGCACCGGCAGGTACGAGTGGAAGGGCTTCTTGAGCCGCAACGAGCATCCGCACGCGGTCGGCGGGCCGGACGGCCTGCTGCTGAACTGGAACAACCAGTCGGCGCCGGGCTTCATGCACGGCGACGACGAGCCCTACGGCTCCGAGCAGCGGGTCGAGCTGTTCGACCAGTGGCCGCGCCACCCGCGGATCACCGACAACGTCGGGATCATGAACCGGGCCGCGACCGAGGACGTGCGCGCGCCGACCTGGGAGGTCGTCAGCCGGATGATCGCCGGCGCGGCCGCCCCGAACGCCCGCGCCCGGCAGGTCGTCGACCTGCTCGACGACTGGGTCGGCCGCGACGCGCCGCGCCTCGACGCCGACGGGGACGGCATCTACGACGAGGCGGGCCCGACGATCATGAACGAGGTCTGGGTGCCGATCGCCACGGCGGTGATGGAGCCGCGGTTCGGCGACCTGCTCGACGAGCTCAGCAACGTCCGCAGCCTCGGCGGAGCCTCCGGCCAGTCCTACGTGGACAAGGACCTGCGGACGTTGCTGGGCGAGCGGGTGAAGGGTCGATTCCACCTCCGCTACTGCGGTGACGGCGACATCGACGCCTGCCGGGCGTCGCTGTGGGAGGCGATCGACGCCGGCGCCGCCGAGCTGGCCGCCGACTTCGGCAGCGACGACCCGGCCAGCTGGCGCGGGACCGCGAGCACGACCGGCTTCGTGCCCGGGATCCTGCCGAACCGGTTCCCGACCACGAACCGACCGACCTACCAGCAGGTGCTCGAGCTCCAGCACCGGCGCTGACCCGCAGGCCCGAGCCCGATACGGCTGCTCGAATGGGAGCGGCGCTGGGGCAGCGGTGGCGGCCTCGGCAGTGACCGCAGTCCCCGAGCGGTGCTGACTACGGATGGACGAGCCGGCGTCCGGCGCGTAAGTTGCTCGGCATGGAGAGCGCGCAGACGGTCCGGGCCGGTGAGGGAGCCGAGCAGGGGGGAGGCGGGCTCGACCCGACCCGGCGGTTCGAGGATCTGTCCCGTGCCGACGTCCTCTACGCGGGTGGCAAGGGCGCCAACCTCGGTGAGCTGACCGCGGCGGGCCTGCCGGTCCCCGGCGGGTACGTCGTCGGCGCCCCCGCCTACGCCGGGTTCTGCGACTCCGGCGGCCTCCGCGACCGGATCGCCGAGCGGCTCGGGAGCGTCGACGTCGACGACACCGAGGAGCTCGCCGCGGCGACGGCCGAGGTCCGCGAGATGATCGAGGCGGAGCCGATCCCCGATGCCGTCGAGGCGGCGATCCGCTCCGGCTACGAGCGCGTCGCCGCCGAGGCCGGCGAGGCGGATGCGCCCGTCGCCGTCCGCTCCTCGGCGACCGCCGAGGACACCGAGGCGGCGTCGTTCGCGGGCATGAACGAGACCTTCCTGAACGTCCGCGGCGCCGATGCCGCGGTCGAGGCCGTACGCCGCTGCTGGTCGTCGCTGTTCGGCGCCCGCACCGTCTTCTACCGAGCCAAGCGGGGCTTCGGGCAGGCCGACATGGACATCGCCGTCGTCGTCCAACGCCAGGTGCTGTCGACCCGGGCCGGCGTGATGTTCACGATCGACCCCGCCTCCGGCGCCACCGACAGGCTCGTGATCGAGGGTTCCTTCGGGCTCGGCGAGGCCGTCGTCTCGGGCTCGGTCTCGCCCGACCGCTACATCGTCGGCAAGGACGACCTGGCGATCCTCGCGCGCGAGGTCCGGCGCAAGGAGCTCGTGATCGAGCCGGAGGAGGGCGGCGGCACGAAGGTCCGCGAGCTCGGCGCCGACGAGGCCGCGACGCCCGTCCTCTCCGACGACGAGGTCCGCGAGATCGCGGGGCTCGGCAACCGGATCGAGGAGCACTACGGCGCCCCCCAGGACACCGAGTGGTGCTACGACCCCGACGGCACGGCCTGGATGCTGCAGTCGCGGCCGGTCACCTCGGCCGGTGGCGAGCAGCTCGGCGGCGGCGGCGACGGCAAGGTGCTGCTGCGCGGGCTCGGGGCGG
>CAZTGN010000182.1:0-632 GCA_964613275.1 uncultured Conexibacter sp.
GCAGCGCCGTCGCGCCCGGTGCGAGGAGGATCGCGACGACGAGCAGGTTGCCGAGGGCCGCGACCGCGACCAGGATCGTCAGGACCAGGAGCCCGAGCAGGAGCACGCCGGCGCCGGCGTTGCTGCCGCCGAGGCTGGGCGCGCTCTGCGGGTCGAAGGCGGAGAGGGAGAGCATCCGCCGTCCGCCGGCGAGTGCGAGAAGGACGATCAGGGCAAGCGCCGCCGAGGCGACGAGGTCGGTCGTGCCGACCGCGAGCGGGTCGCCGAACAGGAGCTCGCCGAGCCGGACCGGAACCTCGGGGGAGAGGGCGAGCAGCGTTCCGGCGCCGACGAGGGCGGTGACCGCGACCGCGACCGCGGCATCGGCGTCGACCGCCTGCTGGCGCGATGCGAGCGCGACGCAGGCGGCGGCGAGCGCGAGCCCGGCGGCGGCGCCGAGGCCCAGCGGGATCCCGGCCAGCGCCGCGAGGACGAGGCCGGGCAGCATCGAATGCGAGATCGACTCGGCCGCGTAGCTCTGGCCGTAGAGCACGATCCAGACCCCGAGCGGGCCGGCGACGGCGCCGGCGATCACGAGCTCGAGCAGCGCCCGCCGGATGATCCCGTCGCTCAGCGGCTCGATCAGGACGTCG
>CAZTGN010000182.1:642-5311 GCA_964613275.1 uncultured Conexibacter sp.
CAGTGGTGGTGGTGCTGGACGACGATCGCACGCCCACCGCCGTCGAGCTCGACGATCTCGCCGCCGTAGGTGTTGCGGAGGATCTCGGGCGTGATCGCATCGGGGCGGCCGTGGAAGATCTGACGCCCGTTGACGCAGAGCACGGCGTCGTAGCGCTTCGCCTGCTCGATGTCGTGGCTCGAGACGAGGACGGCGCGACCCTCCTCGCGGAGCTCGCCGAGAACGGCGAGGATGCGTTCGGCCGAGGGGTGGTCGACGCCGCTGAACGGCTCGTCGAGCAAGATCACCCGGGCCTCGCCCGCGAGCGCGCGGGCGATCAGCGTCCGTTGCCGCTGCCCGCCGGAGAGGTCGCCGTAGCGGTCCCCGGCCCGCTCCGCGAGCCCGACCCGCTCGAGCGCCCGCTGCGCCCGCATCCGCCGCTCGCGCCCGAGCGGCCGGTACCAGGGGGCCTCCCCGTAGGTCCCCATCAGGGCGACGTCGAGGGCGCTGATCGGGAAGTCGAGCCGGCTGCGCTCGGTCTGGGGAACGTAGGCGACGGACCCGGCGATCTCGACCGTGCCGCCCCGCTCGGGCAGCTCGTCGAGGAGCGCCCGAAAGAGGGTCGTCTTGCCGCCGCCGTTGGGGCCGAGGACCGCGACCGTGGTCCCCGCGGGGACGGTGAAGTCGAGCCCCTCGATCGCCGGCCGGCCGGGCGCGTAGCCGCCGCCGAGCCCGCGCGCGACGATCGCCGCCGCGGGGCTCATGCCGCGACCCCCGCTCGGCGGTCGGTGTGCCGGCGCCAGGCGAGGGCGAGAGCGAAGACGGCTCCGCCGAGCACCGCCACGGCGGCGCCCGGCGGGACGTCGAGGCGGTAGGCGATGAGTAGCCCGGTCAGCCCCTCGGCGAGCGCCAGCAGCCCGGCGCCGACCTCGAGCTCGAAGATGCTGGTGGCGAAGGGTCGCGCGGTGGCGGCGGGGACGACGAGGATGGCGCTCACCAGCAGGGCCCCGACGGCGTCGATCGCGGCGATCGCGGCGATGGCGATCGCTGCGAGCAGCACCAGCTCGGACGCCGCCGCCGCCTTGGGCGGGCCGTCGCCGGACTCGTCGAACCCGGTCGCGATCCAGGCGCGCCGGTAGCGGACCGTCGCGAGGGCCACCAGGGCGAGGGCGGTGGCGCCGACGAGGAGCTCGTCGTCGCCGATCGCGAGCAGCGAGCCGAACAGGAGCCGGTCGATGCCGGCACCGGAGGCGAAGACGTCGCTTGCGAGGACGGTCCCGACGGCGAGTGCCGCGACGAGCACCAGACCGGTCGCCACGTCGCGTCCGAGCCGGCCCCGCCGGCCGAGCGAGGCGAGCGCGGCGGCGAAGCCGCCGCCGACGGCGAGCGCGGCGAGCCCCGGCGGGATCCCGGCCGGCCCGGCGACGACGAGCCCGGGGAACGTTGCGGCGCCGACCCCGTGGGTGAAGAAGGCAAGACGGCGGAGGACTATCTGGGCACCGAGGATCGCGGCAAGGGGGGCGAGCAGCAGGACCTCGAGCGTTGCCCGCTGCATGAACGGTAGCCCGAGCGCGTCAAGCATGAGAACCATTACCGTTATCCGGGAGATGCCGGCTGCAGCGCAGATCCCGACGCCGCCGGCCGCCGACTGGATCGAGCGGGCGCAAGGGGCGCTGCGCGCGGCCGGCCACCGCGCGAGCGGGCCGCGATCGGCGGTGCTCGAGCTGATCGGCAACCAGGAGTGCGTGCTCAGCGCCCGCGAGATCGCCGACGAGCTTCGGGCCGACGGCCGCGAGGTCGGCGTCGCGACCGTCTACCGAACGCTCGAGCTGCTCGAGTCGATGCGGCTCGTCCAGCGCCTCGACGTCGGCGGTGGATCGGCCCGCTACGAGCCGGCCCTGCCCGGGGGCGAGCATCACCACCACCATCTCGTCTGCGACCGGTGCGGGCGGGTGACCCCGTTCGAGGACCCGAGGCTCGAGCGCGCGATCGCCGACCTCGGCCGCCGCCTCGACCATTCGGTCGGCGATCACGACGTGATCCTGCGCGGCCTCTGCCCACGCTGCGCCGCATCCGCCTGAGGCCGGGGCCGCCACCTCAGCCCCGCAGCCGACAGCGCGCCCGCCCGGCGCCGAGGCCGGCGACGATCGCGCGCGTGTTCGTGGCCAGCGAGCCGATGTAGGTCGCCGCGGGCGAGCCGGGCGGGGCGAGCGTGTCGGTCCAGAGCTCGGCTCCGACGCGAGCCCCGGCCTGCTCGGCGATCGCCTCCTCGAGCCCGGCGCTGACGCCGGCCTCGGGGAAGACCGTGCGAACGCCCTGCTCCTCGATCGCCGCGACGAGCGCGGCGGCCTCGCCGGCCGAGGCCTGCGCCTCGGTCGTCAGCGCCGGGAGCGCGGTGCCGACGATCTCGATGCCGTAGCGGTGAGCGTAGTAGGCGAGCGCGTCATGGCTCGTCACCAGCCGCCGGTCGACGGGCGGAACGGCGCGCACGCAGGCCGCGATCCGGCGGTCGAGGCGCTCGAGCCGGTCCCCGTAGCGGCGTGCGGAGGCCTCGAACGCGGGGGCGGCTCCGGGCTCGATCCGGTCGAGCTCGCGTCCGATCGCGGCGACCGCGAGCCGCGCGTTGCGTGGGTCCTGCCACCAGTGCGGGTCGGGCGGATCGCCGCCTTCGGGCCCGTCGATCAGCCGAACGTGGTCGGCGAGGGCCAGCACCGGCGCGTCGCTGCCCGAGCTCGCCACCAGCGGTCCGAGCCAGCCGTCCACGTCGGCGCCGGAGCGGACGATCAGGTCGGCGCCGGCGAGCGCTTCCGCGTCGCTGGGCCGCGGCTCGTAGTCGTGCGGGTCGGAGTTGGCGGCGATGAGCTGTGTGACCCGGGCACGGTCGCCGGCGACGGCGCGGACGAAGTCGGCCGCCTGGGGCGTCGTCGCAACCACGTCGAGGCCGCGGGGATCGCCGTTCGGGCCGGCCGGGACGGCTGCGACGCCGACGCCGAGCATGACGATGGCGATAAAGAAAGTGAGAATCGTTCGCATTGTCGCCGTGGACGGTACAGGAGGCGCCCGGATCGGCGGGGTGACCGGTTGATCGGGGGGTGATCGGATAGCTTGGGGGCCGACGCGACCGCCGGGAGGAATCGATGGACCCAAGCAGCCTCAAGAAGTTCGAACTGTTCAAGGACGTCGACGAGAGCAAGCTGAACAAGATCGCGCCGTTCACGATGCTCGTCGAGTTCCCCGCGGGGAAGACCGTGATCCAGGAGGGCGGCTTCTCGAACGACTTCTACGCGATCGAGAGCGGCAGCGCGAGCGTCGAGCGGGGCGGCGAGCGGATCGCCGAGCTCGGGCCCGGCGACGTCTTCGGCGAGCAGGGCCTGCTCGAGAAGCAGGAGCGATCGGCGACGGTCGTCGCGACGAGCCCGCTGCGGGCGCTGAAGATCGAGCATTGGGAGATCCCGCGGATGCGCAAGGCGATGCCGGAGGTCCTCGAGGAGCTGCAGCGGATGATCGAGCGGCGCAGCGCCTAGCAGCGGACCCGCTGGCGCGGGTCCTGCCGCCGGACGACCCCAGCCGGGCCGGCCCGCCGTGAAGCGCCCCGTGCGGCGCCTCCCGCGGCTCGGTTGACCGGCGCGCGGCGTGGTGGGGCGGCGGTGGGTAGAGTGGCCCGCACATACGGTCGGTGGTCCAGGGAAGTCCGGTGCAAAGCCGGCGCGGTCCCGCCACTGTGACCGGGTGAGGGTGTCGCCGGGCGGCTCGGCCGCCGGCCACTGGGTTCGACGAGGGCCCGGGAAGGCGCGACATCAGTCCCGGGAGCCAGGAGACCTGACGCCGGCCGAGCCATTGCAAACCCTCGAGGAAAGGGTGGCTTCATGCCAACACCCACCTTCCGCGCCATGGCCGGCACGCTCTTCGCATGCCTGTTGGCGCTCACCCTCCCCGCGCTCGCGGGGGCAAAGCCGCGAGCGACGGCGGCCGACCTCCGCGTCGTCGAGCCCGGCGGGCGCGCGCTCGCCGACCTGACCCAGCTCACCGGACCCGCCCGGATCAGCACCGACCCGAAGGCCGACTGCTTCGGGCCCGGGACCGGCGGTTCCGGCGACGAGGTCGTCGTCGACGGCACCTCGGCGCTCGGGCAGCTCGCCAACGCCGGCGCCGCCGACCGCCAGGTGCGGCGGCTCGGGATCACCGACGCCTTCGACTTCGGGCTCGGCGTCTGCCGGATCGGCCCGGCCGTCGCTCCATCGACCGGCTACTGGTATCTGAAGGTCAACCACGAGGCGTCGTTCACCGGCGCCGACCAGACCACGGTACGGCGCGGCGACGAGATCCTCTGGTACCTGATCGAGGACTTCAACGATCCGGTTCCGGACGAGCTCGCACTGCACGCTCCCGCGGTGGCCGAGGCGGGGGAGTCGTTCACGGTCGAGGTGACGGCCTACGACGACGACGGCGACGCGAGCCCGGCCGCCGGAGTCGACGTGACCGGCGCCGAGGCGCCGACCGACGCCCAGGGCCGGGCGACGGTGACGGTCGACGCGAGGACGCGGACGCTGCGGGCGAGCGGCGCGGGAGCGATCACCTCCAACGGCGTCACCGTCTGCACCGAGGCGCTCCGCGACTGCCCGCCCGGCTACGCGCGGACGATCGGCGGCACCCCGCGAGCCGACCGGATCGTTGCCGGCCGGGCCGCCGA
>CAZTGN010000183.1:0-5283 GCA_964613275.1 uncultured Conexibacter sp.
TCGGCGACATCCTCAGCGACGAGGCGGCGATGATCACGGGCTCGCTCGGCATGCTCCCCTCGGCGAGCCTCGGGGACTCCGGCCCCGGCGTCTTCGAGCCGGTCCACGGCTCGGCTCCCGACATCGCCGGCCGGGGCGTCGCGAACCCGCTCGCCACCTTCCTCTCGACGGCGATGATGCTCCGCCACGGCCTCGGAGACGGCGACGGGGCCGACCGGATCGAGCATGCCGTCGCCGCCGCCCTCGAGGCCGGGCTGCGGACCGCGGACCTGTTCAGCGGCGCCGCCGGCGAGCGTCGCGCCGACACCGAGGCGATGACCGAAGCCGTGATCGCGGCGCTCTGATCCGCGACGAGGCCGCCGCCATCCGCAATAATCGCGTCGCGAGCGAAGGAGGTCGAGTGGAGAAGGCCGAGACGATCTGGATGAACGGCGAGTTCGTCGCCTGGGACGACGCCAAGGTTCACGTGCTCAGCCACGGCCTGCACTACGGCACCGGCGTGTTCGAGGGGATCCGCGCCTACGACGCCGAGGCCGGGACCGCGGTCTTCCGACATCGCGATCACCTCGAGCGGCTGATGAAGTCGGCCGAGCTCTACTACCTGCCGATGCCCTTCGGCGTCGAGGAGCTGCGGGCCGCGACGAACGAGCTGATCCGCCGCAACGGCCTCACTTGCTGCTACATCCGACCGATCGCCTTCCGCGGCTACGGCGAGATGGGGCTGTTCGCGAAGGGCTCGCCGGTGGACGTGACGATCGCGACCTGGCCGTGGGGCGCCTACCTGGGGGAGGAGGGCAAGAACAACGGGATCCGCGCCAAGGTGTCCTCGTGGCGGCGGATCTCCCCGGACGGGCTGATCCCGCACGCGAAGGCCTCGGGTCAGTACCTGAACTCGATCCTGGCGAAGACCGAGGCCGCGAACGCCGGCTACGAGGAGGCGATCCTGCTCGACCAGGGCGGCAACGTCTGCGAGGGCTCCGGCGAGAACATCTTCCTCGTCCGCGAGGGCGAGATCGTGACCCCGCCGCACACCGCGTCGATCCTCGATGGCGTCAACCGCCGATCCGTGATCCAGATCGCGCGCGACCTCGGCTACCCGGTCGTCGAGCGCGACGTCGGCCGCTCCGAGCTCTACCTCGCCGAGGAGATCTTCCTCACCGGCACCGCCGCCGAGCTGGTCCCGGTCCGCGAGATCGACGACCATCCGATCAAGGCTCCGGGCGAGGTCACGGCGGTGGTCGCCGCCAAGTTCGACGACGCCCTGCACGGGCGGGCCCCCGAGTACTCGGAATGGCTCGACCCGGTGGACGAACCCAGTAGAGTCGCCTCCCGATGAACGCCGCGCTCGCAACCGGTCCCTCGCGCGGGCTTCCGACGCCCGCCCGGGCGCCGATCCGAATTACCGGCTCCGCGGCCGCCTCGTAGCGGCGCGGAGGCCTGCGCCCGCGGCGGCGCAGGGGCGCACGGCCCGACTCGCCCCGGCGGGCTTCGGGTCCCATCCCTATCCGGTGAATCGGTGAGGAAGCAGGTTCGATCAAGTTGAGCAAGGTTCATCTCTACGACACGACGTTGCGGGACGGCATGCAGGGACAGGGCATGTCGCTCTCGGCGGCCGAGAAGGTGCGGGTCGTCGAAGCCCTCGACCGGCTCGGCGTCCACTACGTCGAGGCTGGATTCCCCGACTCCAACCCGAAGGATCTGGAGCTGTTCGAGCGGCTCGCCTCGACGCCGCTCGAACAGGCGACGATCGCGGCCTTCGGCATGACCCGGCGGCGCGACCTCGAGGCGGCCGAGGATCCCGGCCTGGCGGCGCTCGTCGGCTGCTTCGCGCCGGTCGTGACGCTCGTCGGCAAGACCTGGGCGCTGCATCTGGAGAAGGTCACGAAGGTGTCCCGCGACGAGAACCTGGCGATGATCGCCGACTCGGTCCGCCACTGCGCCGAAGCCGGCAAGCGGGTCGTCTACGACGCCGAGCACTTCTTCGACGGCTGGCGCGACGACGAGGGCTACGCGCGCGCCTGCGTCGAGGCTGCGATCGAGGCGGGCGCCGAGAACGTCAGCCTCTGCGACACGAACGGCTCGAGCCTGCCGCACGAGATCGAGCAGGCGACGGCAGCCGCCGTCGCGGCGCTCGACGGCGCCGGGACGGTCGGCATCCACGCCCTCAACGACGCGGGCTGCGGGGTCGCCAACTCGCTGGCCGCCGTCAGCGCCGGCGCGAGGCTCGTGCAGGGAACGCTGAACGGATACGGCGAGCGGACCGGCAACGCCAACCTCGTGTCGATCCTGCCGGCCCTGCAGCTGAAGCTCGGCCATGACTGCGTTGCCCCCGGGCGGCTGCGGCTCTTGACCGGGACGGCGCATCTCGTCGACGAGATCTGCAACCTGGCCCCGGATCCCTCGCAGCCCTACGTCGGCCGCAACGCCTTCGCCCACAAGGGCGGACTGCACGCCGCCGGGGTCGAGGCCGACGCGCGAACGTTCGAGCACATCGACCCGGCGCTGGTCGGGAACGAGCGCGAGATCCTGATCTCCGAGCTGGCCGGACGCGGATCGGTCCTCGCCCGGGCCGCCCGGGCCGGCATCGCGCTCGACGACGACGCCGTGCGCCGCTCGGTCGCGAAGCTGAAGGAGCGCGAGCACCGCGGCTACTCCTACGAGGCGGCCGATGCCTCGTTCGAGCTCCTGCTCCGACGCGAGGCCGGGACCTACGAGCCCCTCTTCCGGCTCGAGAGCTTCCGGGTCGTGACCGAGAAGCGCGCCGACGGCGTCGTCGAGACGGAGGCGACGATCAAGCTCTGGGTCGGCGATCGTCGCTACATCCGCACCGCCGAGGGCAACGGGCCGGTCAACGCGCTCGACCGCGCGTTGCGCGAGGCGATCACCGAGCGGCGACCGGAGATCGCCGCGGTCGAGCTGACCAACTTCAAGGTCCGCATCCTCGACGAGCACCACGGCACCGCGTCGGTGACGCGCGTGCTCCTCGACTCCTCCGACGGCGTCCGTGACTGGAGCTCGCTGGGCGTCTCCGAGAACATCATCGAGGCCTCCTGGGAGGCGCTGGTCGACTCGCTCGAGTACGCGTTCCAACCCCGGCCCGAGCACGCCGGCGCCGGGCCGGCGGAGCTGCCGGGGTGAGCGCCGGCGGGCGGATACCGCTCGCGCGGCCGCTGCTCGGCGAGCGCGAGGAGGAGCTGGTGGTCGAGGTCCTGCGCTCGGGGCTGCTCTCGCTGGGACCGATGCTGGAGCGTTTCGAGGCCGCGTTCGCACGCCGGCTCGGGGTCGACGACGCGGTCGCCCTCTCGAGCGGGACCGCGGCCCTTCATCTCGCCGTCCGCGAGCAGGGCTGGGGCGACGGGGACGAGGTGCTGACGACCCCGCTCAGCTTCATCGCCTCGTCCAACTGCCTGCTCTACGAGGGGGCGAGGCCCCGCTTCTGCGACGTCGATCCGGCGACGCTGACGATCGACCCGGCGGCTGCCGCGGCCGCCGCGGACGGGAGCGCGGCGGGCATCCTCGCCGTCCACATCTTCGGCTGGCCGGCAGCGATGGATGAGCTCGAGCGGATCGCCGCCGCGAACGGCTTCAACGTCGTCGAGGACGCGGCGCAGGCGCTCGGCGCGGTCTGTGCCGACGGCAGCGCGGTCGGCACGCGCGGCAACCCGGCCGCGTTCGCGTTCTACGCGAACAAGCAGATGACGACGGGGGAGGGGGGCATGCTGGTCCCGACCGGACCCGAGGCCGCCTCCGTCGCGCGCAGCGAGCGCAACCAGGGGCGGGCGCCCGACATGAAGCGCATGGACCACGATCGCCTCGGTTACAACTACCGGCTCACCGACGTCCAGGCCGCGATCGGACTCGGGCAGCTCGAGCGGCTCGATGAGCTGCTCCGCCGCCGGGCGGAGGTCGCGACGGCCTACGCCGAGCGCCTCGTGGCGATCGGAGCCGCCGAGCCCGGCGCCGGCGATCCGGCCGATCTCGTGCTGCCGCTCGGCGACCGGGGCCGGGAGCGGAGGAGCTGGTTCGTCTACGTCGTCCGGCTGCCGGCGACGAGCGATCGCGATGCCGTCGTCGCCGAGCTCGACCGCCGCGGTATCGATGCCCGCCCCTACCTGCCCTGCATCCACCTCTCCGACCTCTACCGGGAGCGGCTCGGCACCGGCGAGGGCCAGTTCCCGGTCGCCGAGGAGTTCTCGAGGCGCTCGCTCGCGCTGCCGTTCCATCCGACCCTCCCCGAGGAGTCGGTCGAGCGGGTCGTAGCCGAGCTCGCGACGATCCTCGGGCGCGGGCGCGGGCGTTCATAGACTGCGCCGATGCCGCGTTTCGAGAACGAGCCCGATCCCGTCTTCTGGGAGCTCAACGCCTCGCTCCGCTTCGACGTCCGGTTGGCGCCCCACGACATCCGCCAGTCCCGCGCCCACGCCCGGGCCCTGCGTGAGGCGGGCGTGCTCGACGACGGGGAGCTCGAGGCGCTGCTGGGCGGCCTCGACCGCGTCGCCGCCGAGCTCGAGGGCGGCAGCTTTCCGTTCGAGCCCGGCGACGAGGACGTCCACATGGCGATCGAGCGCCGCCTGACCGAGCTCGCCGGACCGGTCGGCGGCAAGATCCACACCGGCCGCTCGCGCAACGACCAGGTGGCCACGGACCTGGCCCTGTTCGTGGCCGAGCGTGCCGACGTCGGGCGCTCGCTCCTGCTCGCCTGCCTCGAGCGCCTCCATGCCCTCGCCGGCGAGCATCGCGGCGCGCCCATGCCCGGCTACACCCATCTGCAGCGGGCCCAGCCCGTCACCCTCGGACACCACCTGCTCGCCTGGTTCTGGATGCTTCGCCGCGACGCGGATCGGTTCGCCGCCGCCCGCCGCGCGGCGGGCTCGATGCCGCTCGGAACCGGTGCGCTGGCGGGGCTGAACTGGAACCTCGACCGGGCCGCCGTCGCCACCGAGCTCGGCTTCGATTCGGTCGTCGAGAACTCGATCGATGCCGTCTCGAACCGCGACTTCGCCCTCGACTACCTCACCGCCGCGTCGACCTGCGCGACCCACTTGTCGCGGATCGGCGCCGAGATCGTCCTCTGGTCGACGTCCGAGTTCGGCTTCTGCCGCCCGGCCGAGGAGTACAGCTCGGGCTCGTCGATCATGCCGCAGAAGATGAACCCGGACGCGGCCGAGCTCCTGCGTGCCAAGGCTCCGCGGGTGAGCGCCGACCTGATGACCCTGACCGGGGTCCTGCACGCCCTCCCGCTCGCCTACAGCAAGGACCTGCAGGAGGACAAGGAGCCGCTGT
>CAZTGN010000184.1:0-5279 GCA_964613275.1 uncultured Conexibacter sp.
GGCGCCGTGCCTCGGGGACCTGCTCCGCATCCGGGGGGCGAGCCGTGGCTGAGGCGGCGCTCGGGATCGAGCGGCTCGAGTACCGCTACCCGGGGGCCTCGAGGCTGGCGCTCGCCGGCATCGACCTGCGGGTCGATGCGGGCGAGTTCGTCGTCCGCGCCGGTCGCTCCGGCTCGGGCAAGAGCACGCTGCTCCGCGCCGCCTGCGGCCTCGTTCCCCACTTCCATGGCGGCGAGATCGCCGGCGCCGTCACCGTGGCCGGCCGATCGACCCGCGAGACCGGACCCGCCGAGCTCGCGGCCGCGGTCGGGTTCGTCGCCCAGGAGCCCGAGACCCAGGTCGTCTCGACCACGGTCCGCGCCGAGCTCGAGCTGCCGCTCGAGCTGCGCGGCGCCGACGCCGTCGAGATCGCGCGCGCCGTCGAGGAGGCGGCGCTGGCGCTCGCGATCGAGCCGCTTCTCGATCGCACGACCGACTCGCTCTCGGGCGGCGAGCTGCAGCGCGTCGCGCTCGGCGCCGCGCTCGTCGCAGGGCCGCCGCTGCTGCTCCTCGACGAGCCGACCTCGCAGCTCGATCCGGTCGCGGGCGAGGAGCTGATCGCACTGCTGCGCAGGCTCAACGAGGAGTCGGGCATAGCGGTCGTGCTCGGCGAGCATCGGCTCGAGCGCTGCCTCGCGGCAGCCGACCGGATCGTCGCGCTCGACGCCGGACGGGTGCTCTACGACGGGCCGCCGGACCGCTTCGGCGCGGCGATGCTCGGGCCGGCGCCGGAGCTCGCGACGCCGATCGCGCGGCTCTTCGACCTCGCGGGGCTCGCGGCGAGCCCGGTCACCGTCAAGCAGGCCCGGGCGCTCGTTCCGCCCGCCGTCGCCGCGCGGCCCGCCCGCGCGCGGCCGATCCCGGAGCCTCGGGCGGGCGAGGGGCGGGCACTGCGCTGCCGGCGCCTCCGGGTCGAGCTCGGCACCCGCGCCGATCCGCGCGAGGCGCTGCGCGGCCTCGACCTCGCCCTCGACCCGGGTGAGCGGGTCGCGCTGATGGGGCCGAACGGCGCCGGCAAGACGACGCTTCTGCGCACCGCTGCCGGGATCCTCGCGCCTGCGTCGGGCTCGATCGAGGTCCCGGCGGGCGCCGCGATGCTGAGCCAGCGCCCCGACGACTACTTCGTCCGCGAGCGCGTCGACGAGGAGCTTCCCGGCGAGGCCGGGGCGGCCGCCCTCGCCGCCGTCGGGCTCGACGTCGCCGGCGACGCCGATCCGCGCGACCTATCCGGAGGCGAGCGTCAGCGGCTCGCCCTCGCGATCGCGATGGCGGGGCGCGGGGCCGGTGGCGAACCGAGCGGCCTGATCTGCCTCGACGAGCCGACCCGGGGCCTCGACCGGGCCCGCAAGGAGGATCTCGCCCGCTGGATCGCCGCGCTGGCCGGGCGCGGGGCGGGGCTGCTCGTCGCGACTCACGACGTCGAGTTCGCGGCGCGGTTCGCGACCCGGGTGGTCCTGCTCGCGCGCGGTCGCGCCATCGCCGACGGCACGCCGCTCGACCTGCTCGGCGGCGGCTGGTACTTCGCGACCGAGACAGCGCGGGTCACCGGCGGCCGGGCGATCACGCCGGAGGAGGGCGCCGGGCTGCTCGCGGCCCGGCACGACCCGCTCGTTCGCGAGGAGGCGCGGTGAGCTGGCAGGGAGCATCGCTAGCGATCATCGCGCTCGCGATCCTCGCGGGATTCGCCTGGTTCGAGCGCTCCCGACCCTCGGCGCGCGTGATCGCCGCGGTCGCCGCGCTCGCGGCGCTGGCCGTCGCCGGCCGGGTGGCGCTGGCACCGATCCCGAACCTCGTCGCGACCACGGACGTCGCCCTGCTCGCCGGCTACACGCTCGGCGGCGGCCCCGGGTTCGCGGTCGGCGCGCTCGCCGGCCTCGTCTCGAACTTCTGGCTCGGGCAGGGGCCGTGGACGCCGTGGCAGATGGCGGGCTGGGGGCTCGTCGGCGCCGCCGGCGCCGGGCTCGCCCGCGTCCACGGCCGCGGCGCCGGCCGCCTGCAGCTCGCCGTCTGGGCCGGCCTCGCCGGCCTCGCCTACGGGGCGCTGCTCGACCTCTCGGTGATGGTCAGCTATGGGGGTGAGCAGTCACTGGACCGCTACCTGGCGCTGTCGGCGCGCGGAATACCGTTCAATCTGGTCCATGCAGCGGGTAACTTCACCCTGATGCTTGCAGCTGGACCGGCATTCGTCCGCATCCTCGACCGGTACCGGGACCGGTCCGAGCACCGCTGGAGCGACCGGCCGATCGGCCGCGCCGTCGCCTGCGCGGTCGTGGCCCTGTGCGTTGCCGCACCGTTGCTCGCCCCTGCGCGCGGGGAGGCGGCCGACAAGGCGCAAGCCCTGTTCTGGCTCGGCGGGTCGCAGAACCGCAACGGCGGCTTCGGCAGCGAGCCCGGGGCGGAGTCGAGCATCGGCATGACCGGCTGGGCGATGCTCGGGCTCGCCGCGGGAGGCGTCAACCCGCTCGACGTCCACGGGCACGGGCGGGATCCGGTCGATTACCTTCGCCGCCACGCGTCCGAGATCAGGTCGACCGGCGATCTCGAGCTGACGACGATCGCCCTCGTCGCGGCCGGGGTCGATCCGCGTTCCTTCGCGGGCCGCGACCTCGTCGCGGAGCTGCGGGACCGCCGTGGGCGTGACGGCTCCTTCGAGAAGCAGGTCAATCTGACCGCCTACGGGGTGATCGCGCTGCGAGCCGCCGGGGTCGATCGCTCCAAGCTCGGCAAGTCCTCGAAGTGGCTGCGGCGGGCCCAGAACGGAAACGGAGGCTGGGGGTCGACCCCATCGGGTGACAGCGAGCCGGACAGCACCGGCGCGGCGTTGCAGGCGCTCGCCGTCGCTCCGGGCGGCAATCGGGAATCGGACGCGGGGCTGGACTGGTTGCGGAGGTCCCAGCACGGGACCGGCGGGTGGTCGCTGAGCAAGGGCGCCGGATCGAACACGCAGTCCACCGCGTGGGCGGTCCAGGGGATCATCGCGGCCGGCGCCAAGCCCGGCGCCTTCAAGCAGGGGGGCAGCAGCCCCCATGACTTCCTGAAGCGTCGCCAGCACTCCGACGGCCACTACACGTACTCGAGCGACAGCGACCAGACGCCCGTCTGGGTGACAGCCCAGGGGCTCACCGCCGCCTACGACGCCCCGCTCCCGATCGGCGCGGTGCCGCGGGGTCCTGGCCCGGGCGGAAACGGCGGCGGCGGTGGCGGCGGCAACGCCGACACCGACCCGTCGACGCCCACCCCCGACCCTGGCACGTACGGCCCCTCCGGTACGGGCCTCGGCGACCTCTACGACGCCGGCGTCAGCGACGGCACGACGACCACGACCCCGGATGGCGCCGTGTCCGAGGACGAGGTCGCGCCCGAGGACGCCGGTCCGAGCCTGAGCGGGACCGACCGCGAGCGGATCGCTGCCGGCGGGACCGATGCCGAATCGGACGGCGGCGAGGAGAAGTTCGAGGCGCCCTCGACGCCGGTCCTGCTCGGCGGCCTCGGCGGCCTCGCGACGCTGCTCGGCGTCGGCTTTCTCTGGTTCAGCCGCAGGCTGCCGTGATCGCGCGCGAGAGCGCACTGGCCGAGCTGACCGCGGAGCCGTTCGACGTCGTCGTGATCGGTGGCGGCGTCACCGGCGCGGGCGTCGCCCTCGACGCCGCCTCGCGTGGATACTCGACGGCGATCGTCGAGCGCGACGACTGGGCGGTCGGGACCTCGAGCCGCTCCTCGAAGATGGTCCACGGCGGCCTCCGCTACCTGCAGAACTTCGACCTGGGCCTGGTCCGCGAGGCGCTGCTGGAGCGCCAGCTCCTCGTCCGCCTCGCACCCCACCTCGTCTACCCGACGCCGTATCTGGTGCCGACGCTCGGCGACGACCGCCGCGACCTCAAGATCGGCATCGGCCTGAACATGTACGACGTGATGGCGAGCAGCCGCGGCTCCCGCCGCGAGCGTCGCGGGCGCCGCGACGGGGGTACCGAGCCCGATCCCTCGAACTGGTCGCCCGACCGCCACCGGACCATCCCCGGCGAGGAGGTGGTCGAGCTGGTTCCGGCGCTGGCGCCGCGAGACCCGAAGTCCGCCTACCTGTTCTACGACTGCCAGACCGACGACGTACGGCTCGTGCTGACGATCCTCGGCGAGGCGGAGCGCTTCGGCGCCGTCGCCGCGAACCGGCTCGAGGTCGTCTCGCTGCTCGAGCGCGACGGCCGCGTCGGCGGCGTCGTCTGCCGTTGCGGGGAGTCCGGCGAGACGGTCGAGATCGAGGCCGCGAACGTCGTCAACGCGACCGGGGTCTGGGCCGATCGGATCAGGCCCGGGGAGATCCTCGACGAGGAGGAGGTGCCGCGGATCGCGCCCAGCCGCGGCACCCACCTGACCCTGCCGTTGGAGCTCCTTCCCCTCGAGGGGGCAGCCTGCATCGTCCCAGCCGGCGCCGACCGGACGATCTTCGTCCTGCCCTGGTACGGACGCGCCCTCGTCGGCACCACCGACAACGACTACGACGGCGACATCGACCACGTCCGTCCCGGCGGCGAGGACGTCGACTACCTGCTCGACGCGGTCAACGCCTACTTCGGCACCGCGATCGGCGTCGCCGACATGACCGGCGCCTACGCTGGGGTGCGGCCGCTGATCTCCACCGGCGACCCGAAGAAGTCGGTCGACATCTCGCGCAAGGCGGAGCTCTACGAGACCTCGTCGGGGATGCTGACGATCACCGGCGGCAAGCTGACGACCTGGCGGCGGATGGCGAAGTCCGTCGTCGACCGGATCGCGATGCGCGAGGACCGCGAAGCGCCCTGCCACACCGCCGAGATCCCGCTCGGGATGGAGGCTTCCGAGGACGATCTAGAGCCGCCCGACGGCCTCGACCGCGGCGCCCTGCCGGAGGGTTGGCGCGACCTGCTCGCCTTCCGCTACGGGCACGCGGCCCGCCAGGTCCTGGCGGCGGCCGCGGAGCGCCCCGAGCTCGCCTGCCCGATCGTCGACGGTCAGCCGGACCTGCTCGCCGAGGTCGCGGTGGCCGCTCGTGTCGAGCAGGCCCGCTCGCTTGCCGACGTGCTCCTGCGACGAACCCGGCTCGCCCTGCTCGCGGCGCCGCAGCTGCGCACCCCCGTGTCGGTGCGGGCGGCAGCCGAGGTGCTCGGAGCCGAGCTCGGCTGGGGCGGCGAGCGGATCACGGCCGAGGCGGACCGCTGGCCGGACGAGCTTGCCGATGCCGGAGCCGACCCCGCCGCCTCGGCGGG
>CAZTGN010000185.1:0-5215 GCA_964613275.1 uncultured Conexibacter sp.
CGGCGGCTTCGGCTGCCGGGCCGCTTCGTCGTTCGCGGCCGGGCCCTGCCTCAGACGAGGGCGGGAATCCCGTAGCGGTCCCGGACCTGACCGACGAGGATGGCAACGACCTCGGGGTCGAACTGCCCGCCCGCGTTCGCCTCGAGCTCGGCGACCGCCTCCTCGATCGGCATCGCCGAGCGGTAGGCGCGGTCGGTCGTCATCGCGTTGAACGCGTCGCAGGCGAAGATGATCCGCGACTCGATCGGGATCTCCCCGCCGGCGAGCCCGTCCGGGTAGCCGTCACCGTCGTAGCGCTCGTGCGAGGAGCGCACGACCAGCCCGATCTCCGACATCAGGCCGCCGATCTTCTCGAGCATCCGCTGACCCTCGAGGGTGTGGGTCCGCACCAGCATCCACTCGCGCTCGTCGAGAGGTCCCGGCTTGTTGATGAGCGCCTTCGGGATCGCGACCTTGCCGACGTCGTGGAGGAGGGCTCCGAACTCGACGTTGCGGCGACGCCGCTCGTCGAGGCCGAGCTCGGCGGCGACCGCCACCGCGTGCTCGACGACGCTGCGGCTGTGGGTGCCCGTGTAGCTGTCGTCGTGCTCGATCATGTCGCCGAGCACGTGAGCGGTCCCCCGGTAGGCGCTGCTGAGCTCGAACAGGGACTGCAGGCGCGCGGTCCGCTCGCGGGCGAAGACCAGCAGCAGCATGAACAG
Source organism: uncultured Conexibacter sp. (assembly GCA_964613275.1). Taxonomy (GTDB): domain Bacteria; phylum Actinomycetota; class Thermoleophilia; order Solirubrobacterales; family 70-9; genus RHKX01. Next base: position 702 of record CAZTGN010000185.1, read on the forward strand.
CGGCAGCGACAGAAGCAGCGCCCAGGGACGGCCGGTCGCGGCGAGCGCGATCGCGAACCCGACCGGCGCGAGCAGCGTGTCGACCACGTAGATCCAGCGGCTTTCGACCGCCTGCTCGCTGACCGAGGCATGGCCGTGGAGCCGCTCGCGTGCGCCGGAGGCGATCGACTCGATCAGGAACTGGGAGCCGAGGGCGGCGAGGAGCAGGTACGGGGCGACCTCGGTGGCCGCGGGCGCACCCGCCGCCGCGAGGACCAGCGCCGGGCCGATCGAGAACCACGCATCGCCCGCCGCCATCATCACCCGCCCCGGCGCCAGCTGCTGCACGATCGCGGTCGTGACCTTGCCGGCCGCCAGGCCGGCGAGCACGAACAGGGGGACGAGCTCCGGCGGGAGCACGAACAGCATCGGCACGAACGCCACCTGGGTCGGGAAGCTGTGGACCGAGCCGACCTCGAAGATGACGAGGGACGCGACGGCGAGGGCGAGGGTCGCGAGGAACGCGTCGGTCCAGTCGAGCGGCCGGTCGGTCGGCACGAGGACGGCGATGGCGACGGCGACGAGCACGAACGCGCCGCCGACGGTGAGCTCGGCCCTGCGCTCGCGGGCCGCGATCGCCCGCAGCCCGCGGCCGCGCGATTCGATCAGGAGTCGCTGGATGCCCTGCGGCACCGACTCGGTGGCGTTCACCACATCCTCCATCCGTCCATTTCCGGCACGGGACTAAGATCGGCCTATCCCGCTCCGACCTTGAGGCGGGGCAGGATCACGCACGCCCGCTGCCCGTGTGGGCGGGTCCCTACGCTGCGAGCATGCGCGAGACACCCGCCAGCGGGGAGGATCTCCCGGCGGGCGAGGAGGAGCGCCTCTGGCGCCGGGTCGCCGACGGCGACGAGCGCGCGCGCGAGCGCCTCGTCCGTCACTACCTGCCGTTCGCGGACGTGCTCGCGAGGCGTTACCGCACCGCCCGGGAGCCGCACGAGGACCTCGAGCAGGTCGCGAAATTGGGCCTCGTCAAGGCCGTCGACCGCTTCGAGCCGGACCGCGGCGTGCCGTTCAAGGGGTTCGCCGCCCCGACGATCCTCGGCGAGCTCAAGCGCCACTTCCGCGATCGGGTCTGGATGGTGCGCGTGCCGCGATCGATCCAGGAGGGCATCGCCGACGTCGAGGCGGCCACGTCCGACCTCACGGCCGAGTTGCAGCGGATGCCTTCGGTGCGGGAGATCGCCGCCCGCGTCGGCCGCGAGGAGACCGACGTCCTCGAGATCCTCGAGGCGAACCAGAGGCGGCGCCCGTCCTCGATCGACCGGACCCTGCACGGGGCCGACGAGGACGCGGCCCCGGTCGCGGAGCTGATCGGCGACGAGGACGAGGGCTTCGAGCTGGTCGAGGGGAGGCTGACGATCGATCAGGAGCTGCCGCACCTCGACGAGCGCGAGCGGCGCGTGATCGCCTTGCGCTTCGCCGCCGACATGACCCAGTCGCAGATCGCCGCCGAGATCGGCTGCTCGCAGATGCAGGTGTCGCGGATCCTCCGGCGGGCGCTCGACAAGCTCCGCGAGCGGGCCCGGAGCTGACGACCGGTCAGGCGGTGGCGTCGATCCGGAACGCGACGTGCTCGCCGTCGTCGCGCTCCTCGACCGCCACCGAGTCGGCCAGCCTCTCGAGCGAGCCGGCGGCCTCGGGCAGCTCGAGCCCTGCCCGCAGGCGCTCGCCGCCGCCGGCCGCGAGCGGTCCGACGATCATCTCGATGCCGTCGTCGCCGTCGACGAGCCCGAAGCTCGGGTGCCCGTTCGCGAACGCGTCGGCGGAGAGCTCGGACACGGCATCGGCGAGCAGCATCGCGTCCGAGACCCGATCGACGGTCAGGTCGCGGCGGAGGGCGAAGGCGCTCACCGCCCTCGACAGGGCGCCCGGCAGCAGGGCCGCATCGGAGGCGGTTATCGAGACCCGGGACGGCGCCGGGTCGACCTCGACGTCCTGGTCGCGGATCCTCGGTGCCGGCCCCGGGTTCTCGAGCGGCATCGCCATCTCCACCTCGGTCCCCTCGCCGGCGCGACACGAGATCGAGAAGCTGCTGCTGAGCGCGGCGATCAGCGACAGACCGAGCCGCAGGCTCGAGCCGGGAGACTCGACGTCGGGACGGGGCTGGAACCCGACGCCGTGGTCGTTGACGCGAACGACGAGGACGCCGGCGCCGGGCTCGGCCTCGACGCGGATCGGTCCCGGCGTGGTCGGGTAGGCGTGGACGACGGCGTTCATGCAGGCCTCGGTCACGACGGTCTCGAGGTCGGCGACTCCGGGCCGGTCCATGCCGGCCGACTCGGCGACGCCGGCGAGCGCATGGCGGACGAGCGCGACGTTGGCCGCCTCGGCCGGCACCGTGAGCCGTAGCCGCGGGATCGCATCGGCCGTCTGCCCCGCCATACCGCGCGGGCTACCCGCGCTCATCGCGCTGAAACCTCCGAGCCGACGCGGTTCCGGGCGCCCGGGCCGCGCCGGCCCCCTTGGCCGCTGCCCGTACCGGAGCGCATCACGGCAAGCACGGCGGCGTCGTCGTCGAGGCCTCCCTCGACGAAGCGATCGAGCTCGCCGCTGATCCTCCCGATCGCCTCGTCGGGCCCACCGACGTCCCCGACGCAGCGACAGAGGCGCTCTTCGCCGAACCGTCCTTCGGCGCCGCGCGCCTCGACGACCCCGTCGGTGTAGACGACGACCTGATCGCCGGGCGCGAGCGGAAGGGTCGCGATCTTCCAGCTCGCGTCGTCGAACGCGCCGAGGACCGGGCCGGCGGGGCGGATCGTGCTGGTGGCACCGCCGCGAACGACGAGTGGCGGCGGGTGGCCGGCCACGGCGATCTGGATCGAGCCCCCCCGGGGCCGGTCGATCATCAACACGGCGACGCTGCAGAGAGCGCCGTCGGCCTCGGCGAGCAGCGCCCGGTTGAGGACGGCGAGGGCACGGCCGGGATCGCCGGTCAGGATCGCGGCGGTGCGGAGGGTGTAGCGGGCGAGCGCCGTCAGCGAGGCGGCGCGGGCGCCGTGCCCGGTCACGTCGCCGACCACCGCCATCCAGCCGTCCTCGACCGGGACGATGTCGTAGAAGTCGCCACCGGCCTCGATCTCGGCGCCGGCGGGGCTGTAGAGCCCGGCGAGCGACCAACCCGGCAGCTCGGGAATCGCAGGGGGGCGCAGCCCGCCCTGCAGCGTCGCCGCGATCTCGCTGCGCTGGCTCGCGATCCGGGCGTTGTCGATGGCGAGGGCGACCCGCTCGGAGATCCGCAGCGCCACCCGCTGCTCGAGCGGCGTGAAGGCGGGGCGCTCGACCCGGTTGGCGAAGCCGATCAGTCCGATCAGGCGCTCGCCGATGCGAAGCGGCTGGGCCATCACCGACCCGAGCCCGATCCGCCGGAGCCCGTCGGCGATCCCGACCGCGGCCCCGGGCCAGTCGTCCGGGCGGGCCGTGTCGTGGACGAGCGGGACCCGCGAGCCCGGCACCTCGGAAATGCCGATGCCCTCGGGATCGAGCGGGTTGGCCTCGACGACCGCCCGCAGCGGCGGCTCGCGCTCCGGATCGACATCGGCTATCGCCACCGGACGCAGCGTCCCGCCTTCGTCCGGCATCAGCACGCCGCAGGCGTCGGCGAGGCGGGGCGTCAGCAGTCCGACGAGGCGCCGGGGGATGAGCTGCGGGTCGGTGGAGGCGCCGAGGAGCTCCGCGGTGCTGGCGAACACCGACTGGGCGAACTCCGAGAACTTCATCTCCGAGACGTCCTCGAAGGCCGTGACGGCATACATCGGCGCGTCGTCGAGCGCCGGCATCGTTCGCGAGCGGACCCGCAGCCACGACTCGGCTCCGGTGTCCGGCTCGACCAGGCGGATGATCGAGCCGGACTCGACGTCGGGGACCTGCCAGGGCATGACGTCGCGGGCGACGATCCCGCCGCCCTCGTCGTAGCAGTCGAAGCCGGAGCCGGGGCCCGCAGGCCCGAGCAGGTCGTCGAGCGCATCCCGGCCGGCGAGCCGGACCGCCGCCTCGTTGGCGAAGACCAGCCGGCCGCCGCGCTCGGTGATCGTGACCGGCTCGTCGAGCACCGCCATGACCGCGTCCATCTGCAGCTCGACGCTCTCGAGGTCCGAGAACAGGCCCGCGTTGTCGAGCGTCAGCGCGAAGCGATCCGCCAGCGCGCGGCTGAACGCGACGTCGTCATCGTCGAAGCGGCGGCCCGACCAGGCGCGGACGAGGGTCATCGCACCGATTCGCCGCCCCCGCGACTGCAGGGCGACGACCACGTAGGAGCGGATCCCGAGCGAGCGCAGGAACTCGACGTCGTCCGCGGACCGCCCGAGGGCGCCGACGTCGTCGTCGCTGACGAACCGGTTGACGACCGGCTCCGAAGGCGCGTCCCCCAGCGCGACCTCGGGGGCGACCGAGGGCCGGCGGGCGAGCAGCCGCGGCTCGACCTCGCGACGACGCGGCTCGGCGGCCCGGACCGCGATCCGCTCCAGGCGCCC
>CAZTGN010000186.1:0-5080 GCA_964613275.1 uncultured Conexibacter sp.
GGGGGCGGCGGAATGCGCGCGGCGCGGACCGACGGCGCCGCCGGGCGCAGGCCCGCCGCGACGGGCGGGCCGGCGCCGGGGCGGGCGCGCCGGGTGGGGCCGGCGATGCTGCTGCTCTTCGTCGTCGGCGACATGCTCGGCGGCGGCATCTACACGCTCGTCGGCAAGGTCGGCGCCGAGGTCGGGGGTGCCATCTGGACCGCCTTCGCCGCCGCCTTCCTGCTCGCCGCGCTGACCGCCTGCTCATACGCCGAGCTCGTCTCCAAGTACCCGCGCGCGGCGGGCGCCGCGCTCTACACCCACAGGGCCTTCGACCGCCCGTTTCTCACCTTCATGGTGGCCTTCGCGGTGATGGCGTCGGGGATCACCTCCGCGAGCACCCTCGCCCGCGGCTTCGCCGGCGACGCCCTCGGCGAGTTCGTCGACATCGCGGTCGTCCCGGTCGCGATCGTCTTCCTGCTGGTCATCGCCGCCGTCAACGCCCGCGGCATCTCCGAGTCGGTGCGCGTCAACGCGACGCTGACGGTCATCGAGGTCGGCGGCCTGCTGCTCGTCGCCGTGATCGGGATCGCCGCCCTCGACGGTCCCGGCGCGGACGCCGGCCGCAACCTCGAGCTCAAGGAAGGGGTGACGCCGCTCTTCGCGATCATCTCCGGCGCCGGGCTCGCCTTCTACGCGCTGATCGGCTTCGAGGACTCGGTCAACATCGCCGAGGAGGTCAACGACCCCGCCCGCACCTACCCGCGCGTCCTCTTCACCGGCCTCGCGATCGCCGGCGCGATCTACCTGCTCGTCACGGTCGTCGCCTCGGCCGCGGTCCCGACCGCGGAGCTTGCGGCCTCGACGGCGCCGCTCGTCCTCGTCGGCGGACAGGGACCGCTGGCCGTCGATCCCGACGTCTTCGCGGCGATCACCCTCTTCGCGCTCGCCAACGGCGCCCTGATCAACATGATCATGGCCTCGCGCCTCGTCTACGGGATGTCCCGGGAGGGCATCGTCCCGGAACGGTTCGGCCGGTTGCTACCACGCCGGCGGACGCCGATCGCGGCGATCGCCTTCACGACGGCCCTCGCGCTGATCCTCGTCTCGACCGGCGATCTCGCATCGCTCGCCGACACCACCGTGCTGCTGCTGCTCTGCGCCTTCACCGCTGTCAACGTCGCCGTGCTCGTGCTCCGCCGCGACGCCGTCGAACACCGGCACTTCCACGCGCCAAGCTTCATTCCGGTTCTCGGTGCCATAGCCTGCGCCGTTCTGATCGTGGACAACGAGGTCGAGATCTTCGTCCGCGCCGGGCTCCTGCTGATCCTCGGCGCCGTGCTGTGGGCGCTCTCCCGGGCGGGCGGGCACCACCGCGCCGGGCCCGCCGCGGGGGAGGAGGGCTGATGGAGGCGGCCGCGATCCGGGCCGAGGTCGCCGAGGCGGAGGCCGTCGGCGACAAGGGCCTGAAGAAGAACTCGATCGGCTTCCTCGACGGTCTCGCGATCGGCCTCGACTCGACCGCGCCCGCCTACTCGCTCGCCGCCGTGATCGGCTCGATCGTCGTGATCGCGGGAGTCCAGGCGCCGGCCGTCCTGCTCGTCTCGTTCGTGCCGATGTTCTTCATCGCCGCGGCCTTCTACTACCTGAACAAGGTCGACCAGGACTGCGGGACGACGTTCTCGTGGGTGACCCGGACGCTCGGGCCCTGGGCCGGGTGGATCGGGGGCTGGGCGATCTTCACCACCGGCATCCTCGTGATCGGGTCGCTCGCCGACGTCTCCGCGTACTACATCTACGACCTCTTCGCCCTCGACGGGCTGCGCGACTCGCGGACGGCGGTGATCGTCCTGGCGCTCGTGATCATCACCGTGATGACGGCGATCTGCGTGATCGGGACCGAGCTCTCGGCCCGGGTCCAGCGGGTGATGGCCTTCGCGCAGATCGGCGCTCTGCTGCTCTTCATCGTCGTCGCGGCCATCGAGCTGATCGGCGGCGACGCCGGACCGAAGTCGCTCGACCCCTCACTGTCATGGCTCAACCCGTTCGAGATCGAGAGCTTCTCCGAGCAGCTCATCCCCGGCGCCCTCCTCGGCGTCTTCATCTACTGGGGCTGGGAGAGCGCCGTCAACCTGACGGAGGAGTCGGAGGACAGCTCGCGGGCGCCCGGCCTCGCCGGGATCGTCAGCACGATCGCCCTGCTCGGCACCTACGTGGGGGTCGCGTACTGCCTGATCGCCTATGCCGGCCTCGACAGGATCGAGCGGTTCGACGACGACGCCGGGGTGCTCGGCGCGGTCGGCGAGGACGTGCTCGGCGGGATCAGCTTCCTGCTCGTGCTCTCGATCATCATCTCCGGCATAGCGTCGGCGCAGACGACGATCCTGCCGGGATCGCGGACCTCGCTCTCGATGGCGGTGGCCGGGGCGTTTCCGCGGCGCTTCGCGAGCATCCACCCCCGCTACCTGACGCCGGCGTTCGGCACGATCCTGATCGGCGTCGTGGCGACGATCTGGTACGTCGGCGCGAGCGCGGTCAGCGACAACTTCCTGTTCGACTCGCTGTCGGCACTGTCGCTTCTGATCGCCTTCTACTACGCGCTGACCGGCGTCGCCTGCGCGATCTACTACCGCCACGAGATCCTGCGCTCGGCCCGCAACCTGATCTTCATCGGGATCGCGCCCCTGATCGGCGCCGCGGCGCTCGGCTACCTGCTGGTCGAATCGGCGCAGCAGCTCGCCGATCCCGCCGACTCCTACTCGGGCACCGCCGTCCTCGGCGTCGGCGTGCCGCTGGCGATCGCGGTCTTCTTCTTCCTCGCCGGGGTCGTCTGCATGATCGCCTGGCGGTTCGCCGGCGGCGCCGACTTCTTCGCCCGCAAGGCGTTCGAAGCGGTTCCGCGCGACGTCGTCGACGGCGACGGCAAGGTCGAAGCGATCGGGCTCAGCGAGTCCGACGCGGACGCGGGCAAGGGAGCTTGAAGGTGGCGGGAACGCTGATCATCGGATACGACGGTTCGGCCTGTGCGGTCGCCGCCTTCGACGAGGCGATCGAGATCGCGAAGGCGACGGGCGACCGGCTGGTGATCGGCTTCGGCTACGAGCCGCCCGGGTACGGCGAGGAGATGGAGCCCTACCGGGAGGCGGTCCGCCGCCATGGCGAGGCGGTCACCGCGGACGCGATCGAGAAGGCCGCGAAGGCCGGCATCGAGGCCGAGCTGGCGCTCGTGCCCGAGAGCCCCTCCGATGCGCTCAGGTCGCTCGCCGAGCGCTTCGACGCACGGGCGATCATCGTCGGCAGCTACGGCGAGAGCCCGCTGCGGAGCGCGATTCTCGGCTCGACGCCGCACAAGCTCCTGCACGACGCCCGCCGCCCGGTGCTGGTCGTCCCCTACCGGGGCGACTCGTGACGCCCGCGGGTGAGCTTTGGGAGCGGGTAGCCGGCCTGCCGTTGCGGATCGAGGGCTACGAGCTGACCGGCCACGACCGTGAGTACGGGGACTTCACGCGCCCATCGACCGTGGTTCACCTCCGCGGCGGCGGCGAGGAGGGGCTCGGCGAGGACGTGGTCTACGACGTCCTCGACCACATCGCCCACCGCGACGCCGGCCCCGTCCACGACTTCACCGGCGCCCGCACGCTCGGCGGGTTCTGTGCGCTCGCCGGCGAGCTCGACCTGTTCGCGACCGCCCCGCCCGGGATGGAGGCCTCGCGCCACTACCGCCGCTGGGCGTTCGAGAGCGCGGCGCTGGACCTCGCGCTGCGCCAGGCCGGCCTGCCCCTGCACGAGGCGGTCGGGCGCGAGCCGCAGCCGCTGCAGTTCGTCTGCTCGACCCGGCTGACCAGCTTCGACGACGACGGCGGGTCCTCCACCGAAGCGATCACGAAGCGGCTCGCGAAGTACCCCGGCCTCGCCTTCAAGCTCGATCCCGAGAACGACTGGACCCCCGAGCTGATCGCGGAGATCGGCGGGCTGGCAACCGTCCGCGTCCTCGACCTCAAGGGCCACTACCGGGGCACCCCGGTCGACGTCGAGACCGACCCCGAGCTCTACGCTCAGGTCGCCGCGGCCTTCGGAGAGGCCTACCTCGAGGACCCCGACGTCAACGACGAGACCCGACCGCTGCTCGAGCCGCTCGCGGACCGCGTCACCTGGGATGCGCCGCTGCATTCGCTGGCCGACATCGAGGCGCTCGAGTGGCCCCCGCGGGCGATCAACTCGAAGCCGTCGCGATTCGGCTCGATCCGGGAGCTGTTCTCCGTCTACGAGCACTGCGAGGCCAATGGCATCGCGATCTACGGCGGCGGCCAGGGCGAGGTCGAGGTCGGCCGCGGTCAGATCCAGTACCTGGCGTCGCTGTTTCATCCCGGCACGCCGAACGACACCGCACCCTCCGGCTACAACGACCCGGCCGTCCCCGCGGGGCTGCCGAGATCGCCGATGGACCCGGTCCCGGCGCCGACCGGCTTCCGCTGGGGCTGAGGGCCGGCCCGCTCGGCTTCGGCCGACCGAACCGCCCCTTCGGCTGACCGAACCCCGGGTTTGGACTACCGTCGATCGGGCAGAACCGGCAAACGACGAGGAGGGACGATGGCCCATTCGAGCTTCGCGGAGGCGCTCAACGAGCAGGTGGCGAACGAGTTCGCCGCCCAGCAGCAGTACATCGCGATCGCGGTCCACTACGACGCCGAGACGCTGCCGCGGCTCGCCGGCTTCTTCTACCGCCAGGCGGTCGAGGAGCGCAACCACGCGATGATGATCACCCAGTACCTGCTCGACGCCGGGCTCGAGGTCGGCACCCCCGGGGTCGAGGCGCCCGCGGTCGACTTCGCCGACATCGTCACGCCGGTCGAGCTCGCGCTCGAGCAGGAGCGGCGGGTCACCGAGCAGATCAGCGCGCTGGCGGCCGCCGCCCGCGACGACGGCGACTACCAGGGCGAGCAGTTCATGCAGTGGTTCATCAAGGAGCAGGTCGAGGAGGTCTCGACGATGTCGGACCTGCTCACCGTCGTCGAGCGCTCGCGCGACAACCCCCTGCGCGCCGAGGAGTACCTCGCCCGCGAGAGCCTCGGCGAGGAGGGAGCCGACCCGACGGCGCCGG
>CAZTGN010000187.1:0-5063 GCA_964613275.1 uncultured Conexibacter sp.
GCGGCGAGCGTGCAGAGGACCTGCGAGGCGAAGGCCTCGTGGATCTCGTAGAGATCGAAGTCCTGGAGCTCGAGCCCGCGGCGGGCGAGCAGCCGCGGCACGGCGTAGGCGGGCGCCATCAACAGGCCCTCGCGGGCGCCGACGTGATCGACGGCGGCGGTCTCGGCGTCGACGAGGCGGGCGAGCGGCGCGAGCCCGCGCTCGGCCGCCCACTCCTCGCTGCCGAGCAGGACCGCCGAGGCGCCGTCGCTGAGCGGCGTCGAGTTGCCGGCGGTCATCGTCCCCTCGGCGCCGCCGAAGACGGGATTCAGCTTCGCGAGCTTCTCCACGGTCGAGTCGGGGCGGAGGTTCTGGTCGCGCTCGAGGCCGAGGTAGGGGGTGACGAGGTCGTCCTCGAACCCCTGGTCGTAGGCGGCGGCGAGGTTGCGATGGCTGGCGGCGGCGAGCTCGTCCTGGGGCTCGCGGGCGATCCCCCACTCACGGGCCATGATCGCCGCGTGCTCGCCCATCGACATCCCGGTGCGCGGCTCCTCGTTGCGCGGGATCTCCGGCACGACCTGTCCCGGCCGGACCTTCGCCAGCGCCCGTATCCGATCGAGGCTCGACCGCGCCGCGTTCGCCTCCAGCAGGATCTCCCGGAGATCCTCGTTGATCGCGATCGGGGCGTCGGAGGTGGTGTCGACGCCGCAGGCGATGCCGCTCTCGGCCTGACCGAGGGCGATCTTGTTGGCGACGAGGATCGCCGCCTCGAGCCCCGTCCCGCAGGCCTGACCGACGTCGTAGGCCGGCGTCTCCGGTGCGATCCGGGTCCCCAGCAGCGACTCCCTGGTCAGGTTGAAGTCGCGGCTGTGCTTGAGCACGGCGCCACCGGCCGCCTCCCCGAGCCGCTCGCCCGCGATCCCGGCGCGATCGACGAGGCCGTCGAGCGCCGCCGTCAGCATGTCCTGGTTCGACGCTCGCGCGTAGGGGCCGTTCTGGCGCGCGAACGGGATCCGGCTCGACGCCAGGATCGCCGCCTGTCGCGGGCTCGCGCTCACCGCTGCCCGGCGCTGGCGGGCGCGGCGGGCGGCGGTCCGCCGCCGACTGCCTGCCGTCCGCTCACTACTTGAGGTCCGCCGACGTCAGCCCGAGGAGCTGACGGGCGATGATCAGGAGCTGGATGTTCTGGGTGCCCTCGAAGATGTCGAGGATCTTCGCATCGCGGGCCCACTTCTCGAGCAGCTCGTCCTCGCCGAGCCCGGCGGCGCCGCAGAGCTCGACGCAGCGGAGGGCGACTTCGACGCAGGTCCGCCCCGCCTTCGCCTTCGCGTAGGACGCGTGCAGCGAGTTCGGCTTGCCGTTGTCGGCCATCCATGCGGCCTCCATCGTCAGCAGCCGCGCCGCCTCGTAGTCGGCCTCCATCGCCAGCAGCTCGGCCGCCGCGGCGTCCTGGCGGGCCACCGGTCGGTCGGGGTCGAGCTCGACGCCGCCATCGGCGAGCAGCTCGGTCGTGCGCTCGAGACAGGCGCGGGTCAACCCGACCGCCATCGCCGCGACGAGCGGACGCGTGTTGTCGAAGGTCCGCATCGCGCCCGCGAAGCTCTTCTTGGTGTCGATCTCGGGGCTGCCGAGCAGGTCCTGCTTCGGAACCCGGCAGTCATCGAGGATGAACGCCGCCGTGTCGGAGGCGCGGATCCCGAGCTTGTGCTCGAGCCGATCGAGCTTCAGGCCCGGATTCGATCGCTCGACGACGAACGACTTGATCGCCGCCCGGCCCTGCTCGAGGTCGAGGCTCGCCCAGACGACGACGAGGTCGGCCCGCTCGCCGGACGTGACGTAGATCTTCTCGCCGTTGAGGACGTACTCGTCGCCGTCGAGCACCGCCGTCGTCCGGATCGCGGCGGAGTCGGAGCCGGCCTCCGGCTCGGTGATCGCCATCGCCGCCCACTTGCCGGCGAAGCGGCGCTTCTGATCCTCGTCGGCGACGGCGGCGATCGCCGAGTTGCCGAGCCCCTGCCGCGGCAGCGACAGCAGCAGGCCGACATCCCCCCAGCACATCTCCATGATCGACAGCACCGAGGCGAGGTTGGAGCCGTTGCGGTTGCCGCCGTCGCCGTTCGCGTCGGCGCGGCTCACCCCGGCGGCGCCGGCGCCGCTCGATGCGCCGCCCTCGTCGATCCCGTCGATCATCGCCGCGAGCATGTCGAGCTCCTTCGGGTACTCGTGCTCGGCGCGGTCGTACTTGCGCGAGATCGGCCGCAGCACCTCGGCGGCGACCATGTGCGCCTGCTCGACGAGCTGCTCGAACTTCCGCGGGATCTCGAGGTTGATGCTCATACCAGCAACCCTCCCTCGATCACGCCGGCGGCGCGCAGGTCGCGATACCAGCGCTCGACCGGGTACTCCTTGACGTAGCCATGCCCGCCGAGCAGGCCGACCGCGTCGGAGCCGACCTTCATCCCCTTCGTGGCGGCGAGGCGGCGCGCGATCGCAGCGGGGCGGGCGAAGCCGCGCCCCTGGTCGGCGAGCGCCGCCGCCCGGTAGGTCACAAGCCGCATCCCCTCGATCTCGATCGCGAGGTCGGACATGTTGAAGGCGACCGCCTGGCGGTGGCTGATCGGCTCGCCGAAGGCCCGGCGCTCGTTGACGTAGGGGATCAGGAAGTCGAGCGCGCCGTGCGCGGTCCCGACCGACATCGCCGCCCAGGCGATGCGACCGAGGCGAACGCATTCGGCGTAATCGCCGGGACCGCCGAGGCGGGCGCCGGAGCCGACCTGGACCCCCTCGAGCCGAAGCTGGCCGGTCGACGCGGCCCGCAGGCCGATCGCAGGCTCGGCCTTCACGCCGAGCCCGGCGGTCGCGGCCTCGACGACGAACAGGGACGGCCCCTCGCCCTCGAGAGCGGCGGCGATCACGAACAGCTCGGCCGCGTCCGCTCGCGGCACCAGGGCCTTGACGCCGTCGATGACGAAGCCGTCACCGGCGGCGCGGGCCGTCGTCGCCAGCTCGAAGGGATCGAACAGGGCACCGGGCTCGTGGATCGCCAGCGCCGCCGCCGGCACCTCGTCGGCGGCGAACGACGGCAGGTAGGTGGCCTGCTGGTCGGCGTCTCCCCAGAGGCCGAGAGCGGTGCTGACCGCGGCGGGGGCGAGGGCGGCGAAGGCGAGTCCCATGTCGCCGCCCGCCAGCGCCTCGGTGACGAGGGCCGACGTGACCGCGGAGCGCTCCTCGACGGCGCCGCCGAGCTCGTCGGGGACGCCGAGGACGGCGATCCCGAGCTCGGCGCTCTGGGCGAGGATCTCATCCGGCGCCGCGCAGTCGGCATCGGCCTCCCGGGCGGCGGGACGGAGCACGTTCGCGGCGAAGTCGCCGAAGGCGTCGATCAGCATCGCCTGCTCCTCGGTCGGCTCGAGGTCGAAGGCGGTCGGCGGTCGCGGCCGCTTCTGCCGCGCCGGCCGGGCGAGCTTCCGTGCGGCGGCGAAGCGGCGGCCGGCCGCGTTGGCGGCCCGGAAGCCGTCGCGGGTCCCGCGTTGAACGAGACGCTCGGCCCGCTCGCGGATGCCGATCCGATCGAGGAGGTCGGAGCTCGCGACCCGGCTCAGGGCGCGCAGCCCGGCGCTTGTTCCTCTCTCGGCGACGTTCATGCCTCGTCCCAAGGCTAACACCGATCAGTGGCACATCGCCCAGTGGCGGCAACGGCCTGGCCGGGTGCGCGTACGGTCGGCCGCCACTTCACCGGTCGGAGTCACCCCCTGCGCAGCAGCGCCAGCTGGCGCGACTGGGCGAGCAGCCGGCCGTTGCGATCCCAGACCTCGCCCTGCTCGTCGAAGAGGCCGTCGATCGACGCCTCGGCGCGGAACCGGACCAGCGCCAGCGGATCGGCCGGGTCGGGCCGGGCGCGGAAGTGGATCGTCAGCTCGAGGGTCGGCGCGGGGGCGAAGTCGGTCATGACGCTGAACGGGGCCGGCCACCAGGCGTCGGTGTAGAGGGCGATCAGCTCCGGGCTCATCTCCTCGCTGCCGTGAGCGCGAAGCCAGCCTCCCGACACGGGCTCCTCGCCGCCGCTGAAGGGCGGCGGGCCGAAGACGTTGCGCGTCTCGAGCTGGTGGAAGATCGGCGGAACGTGATGACCGCTTCCGATCGGCTCGATCTGCTCGGCGGGCGGGGCCGGCGGCGGTGCCGGCTCCCAGCTCAGCGCCGGCTCGTAGCCCGCCGTCAGCACGCAGAGCGCGAGCGTCGTCACCCGGCCCTGCTGGCGCATCCGCGCCGAGCAGGTCGCCGCGGTTCGCCCGGAGCGCTCGACCGTCACCTCGACCTCGGCCGGGCCGGCCGCCGGCGGTCGCTGGTAGTGAAGGGTGAGCGAGCGCGGATACCGCTCGGGATCGCCGACCTCGGCCCGGATCGCGCGCAGGATCAGGGCCGCGATGAAGCCGCCGTTGGGACCCGGGGGCCCGAACCACTCGGGCGCGATCGAGCCGCGCCAGCGGCCGTCGCCGGCGGCGGCCACGGCGGTGTCGGCGGCGAAGCTCCGATGCGGGCCGGCGGGCATCCCGGCAATCTCGCACGACCGCTGGCGGCGGTGTGTGCGGCGGGCACCGAGGCGGGCGCCGGCGCCCCCGATCGCCCGCATCCGCGTAGGATTCCCGCGTTCCCAATCCGACGTTGCCGCCGGAGGTCGTCGTGTCCCAGCCCCGCACACTCAAGTTCCTGCTGCTCGCCTGCCTGCTCGGCGCCACCGTCGCCCTCGCCGCCTGCGGCGGGGACGACTCGACCGAGGCGACCTCGGCCGACGGCACGACGGCGACGACGGCGCTGGCCGACTGCACCCCGGAGACGCTCGACACGCTGCAGTCGGGGAGGTTGACGATCGGCACCGACAAGCCCGCCTACCCGCCCTACTTCGAGGACAACGACCCGGCCAACGGCAAGGGCTTCGAGAGCGCGGTCGCCTACGCGATCGCCGACCAGCTCGGGTTCGGCGAGGACCAGGTCGAATGGACCGTGGTGCCGTTCAACTCCTCCTACGCGCCCGGCCCGAAGGACTTCGACTTCGACATCAACCAGATCTCGATCACGCCGAAGCG